>JAIXRU010000285.1 GCA_027485045.1 Opitutaceae bacterium
CAAAATGGCTGCCCGGGTAGGGGTCGAACCTACGACCAAGTGATTAACAGTCACCTGCTCTGCCACTGAGCTACCAGGCAATATTCTTCGTTGAAGAAGAGGGGTGCGGAAAAACCAAGCGCGACCCCTCTTTGTCAACGTCCTTTTAGTTAAAACCTCAAAAATCCTGCGCCGCCGGGTAAGTTTTGATTGCCAAGCCCGCCGCCCAAACCTTTTCCTGAACCTCTTTTCAATTACGCCTGCCATCAATTCCGGTGCGACAGGGGGAACGAAACCTATGAAACAACCGCTCAGCCTCACCATCACGCCCCGCGCCCAAACCGGTCGCTCGGCCTCCCGCCGCGTTCGCAAGGCGAACCAGATCCCCGCGATCCTCTACGGCAAACACACCAGCCCACAGACCCTCGCGGTCGATGCCCCTGAGTTCGCCCGCTTGGTCAAAGCCGTCGCCGGCCGCGCCCTCATCATCGAGCTCAATCGCAAGGACAGTGCCGATAAGGCCCTCTCTTTCGTGCAAGAGATCCAGCGCGATCCCATCACGGACAAATACGTGCACGTCGACCTTCAAGAAGTTAAACCCAACGAGAAACTGGAAATCAACGTCCCCGTCGCCTTCGTAGGCGAGGCCTACGGCGTCAAGACTCAGGCCGGCGTGCTCGAAATCTCGACCCACACCCTGCGCATCCGCTGCTTGCCCAAGGACCTCCCCCCTCTCATCGAGGTGGACGTCACCGAGCTGAAACTCGACGAGACCATCAAGGTCGGCAGCTTGAAGGCGGTTGCAGGCGTTGAGTTCCGCGATCTTCCCGGCAAACCCGTCGTCTCCGTTCTCAGCACCGAGCAAGAGACTGCCGCCGAACCCGCCGCCGGTGCCGCCGCCGCAGCTCCCGCCGCCGGCGCTGCCGCCGCTCCTGCCGCTGGTGCCGCCGCCAAGCCCGCCGACGCCAAAGCGGGTGCCGCCGCCGCCAAACCGGCCGCTGGTGCCGCCGCCAAACCCGCCGCCGGTGCCGCCGCGAAACCCGCCGCTCCCGCCAAGAAGTAAGTGTCCGCCGAAATCCTCGCCTTGCGGTGAGGATTTCGCGCGTTTGTTCTTTGAGTCATGTCCATCTCGCTCGTTGCCGGCCTCGGCAACCCTGGCCGAGCCTACGCCGCCACCCGCCACAATGCGGGCTTTATGGTGGTGGAGGCACTCGCCCAGGCGGAAAAGCTCTCCTGGCAAACCCAGGAACGCTTCGAGGCTGAAATCGCCCGCTGGGATTTATCCCCCGGCCACACCGTGTGGCTGGCCAAACCACTTACGTTCATGAACGAAAGCGGTCGCGCCATCCAGAAGCTCGCCGCCTTTCACAAGGTGGCGCCAGCCGACATCACGGTGGTTTACGACGACCTCACCATCGACCTCGGTCTGATGAAGGTCTCCTTAGGCGGCAGCGCCGGCGGCCATAATGGCATCGCCGATCTGCTGGAACGAATGGGCGATGGATTTGTCCGCTACCGCCTCGGTATCGGCCCCAAATTCCCTCGCGAAATGGACCTCAAAGACTTCGTGCTCGGCCGCTTCTCTGAAGAACAAACCACCCTTTTAAATCAACAACTCCCTCGCTTCCTCACCGGTCTGCGTCTCCTGCTCACCCAGGGTCCCGCCCAGGCCATGAACCAACTTAACCGTCGCATCCTCCCAACATGAGCTCCACCGCCAACCGCAACTACCTCGCCTCCTTCATCCTCGACAACCGGGGCAAGGAAGAGACCGTCGAGCAAATCGTCGAAATCGTTAAAACCGAAATCGTCGCCGTCTCCGGCACCGTCACCTCCGTCGAAAACATCGGCCGCAAGGACTTTGCCCGCGTCACCGACACCAAGTTCCCCGCCGCCAGCTTCGTTCAGATCAAGTTCTCCGGCCCGGCCAGCTCCCCCGCTGCCCTCAAGGAGCGCCTTCGCTTGAAGCACAGCGTGTATCGCACGCTCGTCGAAGCCGCCTAAACCCGGCGCATTTCTACGTCGCTTCGCCACCCTCCACCCTACCCGCCATGGCCAACCTGAACCGCGTCCTCCTAATCGGAAACCTCACCCGTGACCCCGAGCTTAGAGTCACGCCCAAAGGCACGGCCATCTGTCAGTTTGGTTTGGCCATCTCCCGCTCCTTCAAGGACGAGTCCGGCCAAACCCGCGAAGAAGCCACCTTCGTGGACATCGAAGCCTGGGGCAAACAAGGCGAAATCATCGCCAAGTATTGCACCAAAGGTCGCCCCCTGTTCGTCGAGGGCAGGCTCCGCTTTGATCAGTGGGAGGATAAAACCACCCAGCAAAAACGCTCCAAACTCAAGGTCGTGCTCGAGAACTTCCAGTTCCTCGGCACCCGCGAGGGTGGTGCGCCAGGCGCAGGTGGTCCGGGCAGCGGAGCCGAAGAAGGCGTAGATCAAACTTTCGAGCGTCCGGCGGCTGTTCCGCCTCGCGCTCCCGGCGGCGGCCGCCCGGCCCCCGCCCCGCAACACGATATCAACGACGAGGATGTGCCCTTTTAATTCATCGGCCAGCTCCCCGCCCTTTGCTACGTAAGTTCTCCTGCCTCAGTTTTTCAAACCAACCTAATCCACACCTACTACCATGGCCCACCATGAAGTCCTCCTCCTAAAGCCTGTCGCCGGTCTCGGCGGCGAAGGCGATCAAGTCCGCGTTCGCGCCGGCTATGCCCGCAATTTCCTCCTGCCCCAGAAGGCCGCCGTCGCCCTCACGCAGTCCAACCGCAAGCGCGTTGAGTCCCTCAAGAAAAGCCGCGCCCAACGCGAAGCCTCCGAGCTCTCAGGCGCTCAAGAGCTCGCCAAAAAGATCGCCAAGGTCTCTCTCGCTTTCGCAGTGAAAACCGGCGAAGGCGGCAAAATGTTCGGAGCGATCACCGCCGCCGATCTCCATGCCAAGTTCGTCGAAGCCGGCATCGAAATCGACAAGAAGAAGATCCACCTCCACACCACGGTTAAGACCCTCGGCAAGCACGAGGTCGTGATCAAACTCCACTCCGAAGTCAGCGTCGATATCAGTTTCGACGTCGTCTCCGAAAACCCAATCGAGCAGGCTCCCGCACCCGAGGCCGCGCCCGCCCCGAAGACTTACAAGTCCAAGAAAAAAGCCGAATAAGTCCCGCCCGGGATTCGTTCCCTGACGCCAGTCCAGCCGCGCCTCGTCTTCGAGGCGCGGCTTATTTTTGCTCAAACCACTATTGGGAATGAATTTATTACCCCACCGAGCTTTTCAAAAGTACCTGAAAAACTTGTGTATAAGCTCCGCTTGCTCTGCGCCAGTTCACCCCCTTGGCTCGCCGACCCTTTCGCCCTGATGTCCGACTCCGCCAGCAGCTCTGCCCGTCCCGCCCGCCGCCCACGCGCCGACGCGCCCAACCCGACCTCCGCCTCTGGCCGCGTTCCTCCGCACTCAGTCGAAGCCGAAGAACAGCTCCTTTCCGCCTGTTTGCTCGACGGCGGCGACGTCGTCGCCCGCTGCTTGGAAGGCAAAATCGCCCCGGCCTCCTTTTACGTTCCCGCCAATCGCGTCATCTACGAAAAACTCCTCGAGCTCTACAACTCCGGCAAACCCATTGACCTCGCCGTCTTGGCCGAGGAGTTGAAGACCACCCGCCAGCTCGACGAAATCGGCGGCTACGCCTACCTCACGCGCATCAGCGGACGCATCCCCACCACCGCAGGCGCGAGCTACTTTATCGAAAAAGTCCGCGAGCTCGCCCTCCTTCGCGAGATCATCCGCGCCGCCACCGGCGCGGTTGAAAACTGCTACGGTTACAGCGGCGGCATCCAGGAGTTCGTCGATAAGATCGAGCAAGACATGTTCAAGGTCACCCAGGAGCGCGTGGGCGACGGAGCCAAGCCCATGCGCGAGCCCACCCGCGAGGCCATGACCGTCATCCACAAGATGCTCATGAAAAAGGGTGAGCTCACAGGCGTAAGTACCGGTTACAAGGACATTGATCGCTACCTTTTCGGCCTGCAAAAATCCGAAATGATCGTGCTCGCCGGCCGCCCCTCCTGCGGCAAGACGTCGCTCGCAATGAACTTCGCCGAACACGCGTCCCTGCCGACGCGCGGCCCAGGCGTGGCCACCTTGGTGTTTTCCCTCGAAATGAGCGCGGCCCAGCTCGCTCTGCGTCTGCTTTGCTCCCGGTCCCGCGTAAACATGAAGCTCCTGCGCGACGGCCTCCTCTCCAAAAACGGCGAGGAACAACAAGAACTTCTGCGCGTGGCGGACGAGTTTTCCAAATCCCCCCTCTTCATCGACGACTCCAGCTCGCTCTCCGTCATGGAACTGCGCGCCAAGGCCCGCCGCCTTCACGCTCGCCAGCCCTTGGGTTTGATCGTGGTGGATTACCTGCAACTCATCAGCCCGACCGACGGCACCGTCCCCCGCGAGCAACAAGTCGCCGAAGCCTCACGCGGATTAAAAGCGCTCGCCAAGGAACTGGCGGTACCTGTGCTTGTCTTGGCCCAGCTAAACCGCTCCGCTGAAAAAGAAAACCGTGCACCACGTCTCTCCGATCTCCGCGAATCAGGCTCCATCGAACAGGACGCCGACGTCGTCCTCATGCTCAACCGCCCAAAAGAAGAAAATGATAAATTCCAAGTCGCCAGCGGCACGATGGAGCTTTTCATTTCCAAAAACCGTAACGGCGAGGTGGGCGATCTTAAGCTCACCTTCCTTA
>JAIXRU010000056.1 GCA_027485045.1 Opitutaceae bacterium
CGACGGCACCGAGATCACCGCCACCCACGTGATCAGCACCATCGGTGCGGCGGAGACGGAGCGCCTCTGCGAGGTGAAATCGCAAATCACAGATCCCAAAATCAAAAGGGATAACGTTACACGCGTTGGTCACCCGGTCGGTCGTTTGAGTTACTGCGAGACCATCACTGTCCTTGACCGTGCGCCCGCCGCGTTGGGCTGGGGCGATGATACGATCCTCTTTTTTAACGACTCCGCGTGCTTCAACTACGAGCAGTCCGCCGGTCCGGTCGATGCGCGCAGCGGGGTCATCTGCCTGCCGAATAATTTTGCTTTCCCCGAAGGTCAGTCGCTGCCGGAAGGCCTCTTCCGTTGCACCTGTCTGGCGAACTTCGATTACTGGACGACTTTACCCGACGAGGCCGTTTACCAAGCGGAAAAACAACGCTGGTATGCCGACATCCAGCGCAGCGCCCTGCGTTTTATGCCAGTGATCTCATGTAGCCCCGACCGGTGGTCGGGGAGCATTGGAACGGACGTAACCGACCAGCGGTCGGTTCTACACCAGGCCACGGTGGCCACGGATATGTTTACCCCGCGGACCATCACGAAATTCACCGGACACCTCGGCGGAGCGATCTACGGCTCGCCAAAAAAGATCCGCGACGGGCGTACAGCTTTGGCCAACGTGTATCTGGCCGGCACCGATCAAGGCTTCCTCGGTATCGTCGGCGCGATGCTCTCCGGCATCAGCATGGCCAACTTCCACGTGCTGGCGGGTCCTAAGTCGTAGCCCTTTGGCGACCCCGCCCTAAACGGTAGCAGGACGCTGGGCACCGAAGAGATCGGCGATTATGTCTTCGAGGGGCACGTCGGTGATGGCGATGTCGGCCACCGCGCCCGCGGCAAGGATGCGGCCGGTGGCGGCCACGATTTCGCCGCTCGGCACGTGCAGGATGATTTCGCCGTCGTCGGTCGGCTTGGGCGCGTAAGCAGCGAGGGCTTCCATGCCGGGGAAGGGCAGGGCGACGGGACGGAAACGCAGGATTTTTTTGCGTCCGCCGGCCGATTCCAACCGGTCGAGTCCGCCGTCGTAGATCTTGCGACCCTTGTCGATCACGACCACGCGATCGCAGAGTTCCTGGATGTCCGCCATGTAGTGGCTGGTGAGCAGAATCGTGGTGCGGTATTTGCGGTTATAATCCCGAAGAAAACCGCGCACCGCGCGTTGCGAAACGACATCAAGGCCGATGGTCGGCTCGTCGAGAAACAGCACGCGCGGGCGGTGGAGCAGGGCGGCGATCAGCTCCATTTTCATGCGCTCGCCGAGGGAAAGTTCGCGCACCATGGTGCCGAGTTTTTCGCGCACTCCTAGCAGCTCCACCAGCTCGTCGAGCGTGGCCTTGTACTGCTCGGCGGAGAGGCCGTAGATGTGGCGTAGCAGGAGAAAACTTTCCTGGGCGGGCAGATCCCACCAGAGCTGGTTTTTCTGGCCGAGCACGAGGGCGAAGAGGCGGCGGTAGGCGTTTTCGCGTTTTACCGGATCGAAGCCGGCCACTCGGGCGCGGCCCGAGGTCGGGTGTATGAGCCCGGCGAGCATCTTGAGCGTGGTGGTCTTGCTCGCGCCGTTGGGTCCGAGTAAGCCGACGAACTCGCCCTCGGCGATGGTGAAGGAAATGTCCTTGGCGGCGGCGAGCTCCTCGAACTCGCGATGGAAGAGCCCGCGCACGCCGGCCCAGAAGCCGGGCGGCTTTTTGTAGGTGCGGAAGACGCGGGTGAGGTTTTCGACTTCGATCATGGCGACAAAGACGCAGAAAGGCGCGGGGCGGGGCAAATGGAAAGCCCCGTGATGCTCTTCGCTGTTTTCAGTGGGTGCAAAGACCTGGAAAGAACCGCTAATGCGGCGAGCCAAAGTCCGCCGCCGAGATTTCAGCTGCCGACCAAGTCGGCCGACACGGTCGATTTCTCGGCCAATGGCCTCGCTGGGAAATCTACAATCACGAATTCAAGAGGTCTTTACTCTATGCCGAGGCCATTGGCCGTGACGTCGATTACGGTCGTTTCGCAACGCGAAACCACTCGCTCCCTGATGCGCTCATTGAGCCGCAGCATTAGCGGTCAAACCAAAGCTACCCACTGAAAAACAACGAGGAACCCGGTTACAGGGTTTAAGCAGGCCAGATGCCCGCTTTGACCAACGTGCGGGTGACGTCGCCCGCCCAGTCCTTGTTGGCCGCCGGGCTGGCCGGGCTGGGGTGCAGGATTTGGGTGATTTTCCACGTGTCGCCGGGCGTGGTGACCTCGGAGAATTTCTGCGCGGCGTAGGCCCCGACCCCGACCAGGTGGGCGGGCCGCAGGGCGTCGAGCACGGCGCGCAAATGGGCGCGGCAAGGGGCGTCCACGGCGGCACGTTCGGCGGTGGTGAGTTTATCGGGGGTGAGGTTGGCCCCGCTCTCGCTCATCCAGACGAGCGGGCAGTAGTTGAGCACGAAGTGTTCGGCGAAAAACGCCTCGGGCGAACCGAAGCGCGCGGCGAAGAGGCCCCAGAGACGTTTGCCGCTCACCTCGCTGCGGGTGCAAGCAAAGCCGGTGACGGGGCGCTTGGGGTGTTCGGGGAAAGGCATGTCCACTGGTTCCTGGATACGCAGCCAGTCGCGGACGGCGGCGACCTCGCCGAAAGGCACGCCGGTCTGGGTCATGCCGTAGGGACCGGGATTCATGCCGAGGAAGACCACACGCTTCGGGGCGGCGCCATAGCGCGTGAGGTAGGCGGCATGCGGCGCCCAGGCGTGGCGGAGAGGGTTGTAAGTGTAGGCGACCGGGAGGCCAAAGGTCAGCCGATCCACCGCGTCGCGGAGGGTGTGGGCGGAGGCGAGGAGGGGTGACATGGTGGGGTGGGAGCGGGGGAAATGGCTTACTCCGAGCAGAGGCTTGCATCGTCTTGCGATCAAGTGCTGAGGTGTAGGGAGATACCGACGAGGTGTCGAGAGGGTGGGGCAGGGCAGGGATCTGAAAGCGAGATATCTGACGACAAACATTTCTTAAAATCGCGACCTTGGCTCTTGCGCTGCACCGATTAGCCCCCTCTCACTCGCCGGGACTCTTTCTCCTGCCAAAAGGCGTGTCGCCAGGATTGATCAAACACTTTGTCTTAACGCTTACGAATGCTCCTTCCGAATGGTCACACGTCCTCTGTTTAGACCCGCATGAACGCCGTCGAGATCGAACAAGCCGTTTCAGCCCTCGCCGAGGCTCCTTTCGCTGCCGCCGATTTCCCCTACGCCTTCCTCGAAGCCTTCGGGAACAAGGAAACCACGCTCAAGCGCCTGCGCAGCGGCGATTCCAACCAGTCCGACCTCCCGGGCGGCGTCCTCCAACGCAACAACATCCACCTGCGCGTCTGCGCCGAGGGCGAGGTCACCGCCACCCTCACCGCCCTGCGCCAGAGCCCCGCCTCCACCCGCCAGAAGGCCAAATTCATCCTCGCCACCGACGGCAAGAGCTTCGAGGCCGAGAACCTCGTGGACGGCGGCACCGTCGCCTGCGCCTACCCCGATTTTCACGACCACTTCGGCTTTTTCCTCCCGTTGGCCGGCATCACCACCGTCCGCCAGATCGCGGAAAACGCCTTCGATATCAAGGCCACCGGCCGCCTCAACCGCCTCTACATCGAGCTGCTCCGCGACAACCCCGAGTGGTCCACCGCCGCCCGCCGCGAAGACCTCAATCACTTCATGGCGCGCCTGATCTTCTGCTTCTTCGCCGAAGACACCGGCATCTTCCACGGCGAGCGCCTCTTCACCTCCACCATCGACCAGATGAGCAAGGGAGCACCGGAAATCACCCACGAGGTGATTTCGGAAATCTTCCGCGCCATGAACGTCCCCGTGAAGCACGAAGGGCAGTTCGACAACCGCCACCGCGAGGCCGCGAAGATCAAGACCTGGGCCAACGGCTTCCCCTACGTCAACGGCGGCCTCTTTACCGACAGCGTGGAGGTGCCCCGTTTCAGCAAGATCGCCCGATCCTACCTCCTCCACGTCGGCAGCCTCGATTGGACCCGGATCAACCCCGACATCTTCGGCTCCATGATTCAGGCCGTGGCCGACGACGATGAACGCGGTGCCCTCGGCATGCACTACACTAGCGTGCCTAACATCCTCAAGGTCCTGAACCCTCTCTTTCTCGACGAGCTTCGCGCCCGCCTCACCGATGCCGGCGATGGTAAATCCCCCGGCAGCGCCCGCAAACTGCAAAACCTCCGCCAGCGCATCGCCCGGATCCGCGTCTTCGACCCTGCATGCGGCTCGGGCAACTTCCTCGTCATCGCCTACAAGGAACTCCGCGCCATCGAGGCCGAGATCAACCGCCTGCGAGGCGAGGCCGACCGCCACACCGAGATCCCGCTCACCAACTTTCGTGGCATCGAGCTGCGCCACTTCTCCTGCGAGATCGCCCGCCTCGCCCTCATCATCGCCGAGTATCAATGCGACGTGCACTACCGCGGCGACCGCCTCGCCCTCGCCGAGTTCCTCCCCCTGCAAAAGGCCAACTGGATCACCTGCGGCAACGCCCTCCGCCTCGACTGGCTCAGCGTCTGCCCGCCCACCGGCAAAGCAGTGAAACCCCGGAGCGACGACCTCTTCCCGTTCGACCTGGGAGCGCCGACGTCCTCGTCGGCTTTTTCCGGAAATGCCGACGTGGACGTCGGCGCTCCCGGGGCCGATCCCGCTGGAATCGATTTCAAAAACGAGGGCGGTGAAACATATATCTGCGGCAATCCGCCCTACCTCGGCTCCACCTGGCAATCGAAAGAGCAAAAGACCGAAATCAAAACCGTCTTCGAGGGCCGCACCAAGAGCGCAGGTTCACTCGATTACGTCGCTGGCTGGTTCATGAAAGCCGCCGACTACGGCACGCAGACCCAATCCGCCGCCGCCTTCGTTTCGACCAACTCGATCTGCCAAGGCCTGCAAGTTTCTGTTCTCTGGCCTCTCATTTTCGACACCGGCCATGTGATCCACTTCGCTCACACCAGTTTCAAATGGGCCAACCTCGCCAGCCACAACGCCGGTGTCACCGTCGCTATCGTCGGCATCTCCAATAATCCCGGCAAACTTCGCCGCCTCTACTCCCTCAATGAAAAGACCGAGGCCGTCCTCAAGGAGGCGGACAACATCAACGCCTATTTGGTCACCGGCCCAAATGTCGTCGTAGCTCCGACCGACGATGTCCTCGGCAACATGTCCGCCATGGATAACGGCAACAAAGCCGTCGATGGCGGCCATCTTTTGATCGAACCACATGAGGTTGCGAACCTCTACCTGAGCCCCGAACAAAACAGGGTGTTCGTGAGGCGCTTTGCCGGTTCGTTTGAAGCGATCAATGGAGCCATCCGCTATTGCCTGTGGATCACCGATGAACTGAAGGAGTCGGCGATGCAGATTCCCTCCGTCGCCGCCCGAATCAAAGCGGTTGAGGCTATGCGGCTGAAGAGCACCAAAAAGCTCACCCGTGACACCGCCGCTCGCCCGCACGCATTTCAACAGGTTCGTCAGGTTGGCGATGAGGTCGCAATTGTTGTTCCACAAGTAAGCTCTGAGAGTCGTGACTATTTGCCCGCCGCGCTCACGGAGCCCGGAACCATTATCTCAAATCTGGCGCTAGCCCTCTACGACGCCCCGCTCTGGAACATGGCGCTCATCGCCTCCCGCCTGCACCTCGTCTGGATCGGCACCGTCTGCGGCAAACTCGAAACCCGTTACCGCTACTCCAACACCCTCGGCTGGAACACCTTTCCCGTGCCGCCGCTGACCGAGCAAAACAAGGCGGACCTGACGCGGTGCGCGGAGGACATCCTGCTCGCCCGCGAGGCGCATTTCCCCGCCACCATCGCCGACCTCTACGACCCCGAGACGATGCCCGCCGACCTCCGCGCCGCCCACGAGCGCAACGACGAGACCCTCGAACGCATCTACCTCGGCCGCCGCTTCAAAAACGACACCGAGCGCCTCGAAAAGCTCTTCGCCCTCTACACCGAGATGACCGCCCGGCCGGGCGCCGCCTCCGCCGCCGCCAAACCCGCCACCCGTCGCAAAAAGTCCGCCGGGGCCGCCTAGCTGCTAAGGCAGGGACAGCGCGCCGGGGATGCCGGCGTCGAAAGTTACAAGCTTCGCGCCGTGGTGCGCGGCCAGCGCCAGCAAATGACCGTCGGTGATGTCGGCCGGTTTTTTTACGTAGGCCGGCAGCGATGCCCCGCCCAGCGAGTCGTTCAAACGGGAGAAGAGCGGGGACGAAATCAAACCCGCCAAGGTCACCTGCGCGGCGGCGAGATCGACGTCCAACCGCGCCTGAAGCGATACCCGGAGAAAACCGATCTCCGTGATGGAGCAGGTGCAAAACCGATCCGCCGTGCCTCGCGCCCCAAACCACCCCGTCGCCATCGCATGGTGGGGATGCGCGGCATGGGCCAACGCGAGCAGCACGTTGACGTCCAGCAGGTGCTTCACGGCGAGTCAGCCAGCGCCTTTTCGATCACGGACAAGGCGACGGGCTTTTTTCCCGGGGCCAGGGGGCGCACCAGCAAACCGCTCACCGGATCGCGCACGAGGCCCGGAAACCGAGCATCGTTCGGCTGTTTGCCGGCGGTCGTCCGACTGCGTCGAACGATGGCCTTTTTTGGGTGGGTTAGCGTTGGCATGCAGCGAATCAAACCCGAAGTTCTGGCGCTGACAAGACCCTTGACCTAAACCACTCCTCCCTCCGCATGCCCGCCTCCATCCCCTCCGTCTCCGTCACCTACGCCGCCGACGGCAGCTCCACCAAGGAAAACTCGATGGGCATGCGGGCCATGCAGGAGCGCGCCTACCAGAAGCGCGGCGAGCAATACCTCCTCATCAAGTCCCCTCCCGCCTCGGGCAAGAGCCGCGCGCTCATGTTCATTGCCCTCGACAAGCTGCACAAGCAGGGGCTCAAGCAGGCCATCATCGTCGTGCCGGAAAAATCCATCGGCTCCAGTTTTCATGACGAGCCGCTCACGGCGGGCGGTTTTTGGGCCGACTGGAAAGTCGAACCTCGCTGGAACCTGTGCGACTCACCCGGCACCGAGGACGGCGGCAAAGTCGAGGCTTTGAAAAAGTTTCTGGAGAGCGGCGACCGCGCCCTCGTTTGCACCCACGCCACCTTCCGTTTCGCGGTCGAGCGCTTGGGTGTGGCGGCCTTCGATGATCGTTTGATCGCGGTGGATGAGTTTCACCACGTCTCCGCCAGCCCTGACAACAAGCTGGGCGACCACATCCGCCAGTTCATGGCGCGCGGCAAGGCGCACCTCGTCGCCATGACCGGCTCCTACTTCCGGGGCGATGCGGCGGCGGTGCTGCACCCGGAAGACGAGGCCAAGTTCGATACCGTCACCTACACCTACTACGAACAGCTCAACGGCTACCAATACCTCAAGCAGCTCGATATCGGCTACGTTTTCTACGAGGCGGCCTACACCGACAAAATCATCCAAGTGCTGAACCCGAAGGAAAAGACCATCGTCCACATCCCCAACGTGAACGCGCGGGAGAGCACGAAGGATAAGATTCGCGAGGTGGAACACATCCTCGAGGAGCTCGGCGAATGGCAGGGCACCGACCCGCAGACCGGATTCCAACTCGTGAAGATCGCCGACGGAACCGTTCTCAAAGTCGCCGATCTCGTGGACGACGAGCAACCGAAACGAGACAAGGTCCTGTCCGCCCTCCGCGACTCGGCGCAGAAAAACAATCGGGACCACGTGGACATCATCATCGCCCTCGGCATGGCCAAAGAAGGCTTCGACTGGATCTGGTGCGAGCACGCGTTGACCGTCGGCTACCGCTCCAGCCTCACCGAGATCGTGCAAATCATAGGTCGCGCCACCCGCGACGCACCGGGCAAGACGCGTGCCCGGTTTACCAACCTCATCGCCGAACCCGACGCCACCGAAGGCGCCGTCACCGAGGCGGTGAACGATACGCTCAAGGCCATCGCCGCCAGCCTGCTCATGGAGCAGGTGCTGGCCCCGCGCTTCGAATTCCGCCCCAAGAATCCGAACAACGTTCCCACCCTCGGCTTCGACTACGGTCCCAACCCTTACGACCCAAACAAGTGCAACGTCGGCGTGAATCACGAGACGGGCCGCATCCAGCTGGAGATAAAAGGCCTCGCCGAGCCCAAGAGCCCGGAGGCGGAGCGCATCTGCCGCGAGGATTTGAACGAGTTGATCACCGCCTTCGTGCAGGACAAGCCGACCATCGAAAAAGGCCTGTTCGACGGCGCCCACGCCGGCGGCGAGACCCTCCCGGAAGAGCTGACGCAGGTTCGCATGGGTAAGATCGTGAAGGAGAAATTCCCCGGCTTGGCCGAAGAAGATCAGGAGGCGGTGCGCCAGCATGCCATCGCCGCGCTCAACCTCGTGCAGCAGGCGAAGCAACAGTTGCTCGGCGGCGGGGACAACGGCGGCGGCTCGACGCCCAACACCTCGCTCATCGACGGCGTGCGCAAATATGCCCTGTCGGTCACCGACCTCGACATCGACCTGATCGACCGGATCAACCCCTTCGGCGAGGCCTACGCCATCTTGGCAAAGTCGATGACCGAGGCGCGCCTGAAGCAGGTCGCCGAGGTCATCGCCGCGCGGCGCGTCACCCTCACCTTGGACGAAGCCCGCGACCTCGCGAAACGGGCGCTTAAATTCAAGACCGAAAAAGGCCGTCTGCCGTCCCTCACGGCGATGGACCCATGGGAGAAACGCATGGCCGAGGGCATCGCCTTTCTGCAACGTAAGGTGAAAGAAGGCGGCACCAATGGCTGACGACATCAACGACGACGACATCGAGCTCCTCGGAGAACTTGGAGTGGAGGCCGAGCCGGTCGCCACCGGCGGACGAACGGCCAAGGAGCAACGCATCATAGCAGGCTTTGAAGAGATTGAGCGCTTCGTCGAAGAGCACGGTCGGCTACCCGAGCACGGGGAAAGCCGCGACATCTTCGAACGCTTGTATGCGGTGCGCTTGGACCAAATTCGCGCATCGGCAGAGTGCCGAGTGATTTTGGAAGGAATGGATTCACGCGGACTACTCGGCCCCGAAACAGACACCAGCAAAGATAGTTGCCTGGAGGAGTCCCCTGCCGATGAGGCCTTGCTCGCGTCTCTGGGCGTGTCAGCAGAGCCTGCGGACGATGTCACCAAGCTCGTGCACGTTCGCCCGCGTGAGGAAATTAGGGCGGCGGAGGAGATCGCGCAACGAAACCCCTGCAAGGATTTCGCCGGTTTCAAATCGCTGTTCGATACGGTGCAACGCGAACTCGAGTCCGGCGCACGCCAAACCCTCCCCTATAAAGACAACGCCGAGGCGAAACAGGGCGACTTGTTCATTCTCGACGGCCAAAAAGTCGTCGTCGCGGAGATGGGAGATCCTTTCGTCAGCGGCTACGGCCGCCCGGACCGTCGGCTGAGGGTGGTTTATGACAATGGGACCGAAAGCGACCTGCTCCTTCGTTCGCTCCAGCGCGCCCTAAACAAGGACAAAGCGAGCCGCCGAATCACCGATCCAAATCTTGGCCCCCTGTTTGGAAATGAGGAAGAGCCCGACGATCTTCCCACCGGCCACATCTACGTTCTCCGGAGCAAATCGGAGGATCCGTTTGTCGCGCAAAACCGCTCCGTGATTCATAAAATCGGCGTCACCGGCGGTGACGTGAAAAGCCGGGTGGCGAACGCCAAAAAAGATCCGACCTACCTGCTGGCCGAGGTCGATATCGTCGCGACCTTCAAACTCGCGAATATCAACCGAAAGAAGCTTGAGTCGTTGCTCCACAAATTTTTGGCCGGATCCCGACTGGATGTGGCGCTCAAGGATCGCTTCGGCTCGCACGTGGAGCCCAAGGAATGGTTCTTGGTGCCCCTGCCTGTTATTGAGGAAGTGATCGGCAAACTCATGGACGGAACGATTGGCGATTATCGTTACGACCCGAAAGGGGCTGAGATCGTGAAGATCGAACGCAACTGATTCACCATGTCCTACGCGCACACTTGCCATCAAATCCAAGAACTCGTGCAGGCCGCCAAGGTCGTGCGCGAAAACTCGCAACTCAAGGTGGAGCAATTTGGCGAGCACG
>JAIXRU010000077.1 GCA_027485045.1 Opitutaceae bacterium
GAGCGCTGGATGAGGGTGACCTTGGTGCCGAGGCGGGCGAGGAACTGGGCGAGTTCACAGGCGACGATGCCGCCACCGAGCACGATCACGGATTTGGGAATAAAATCGAGGTCGAGCACGTCGTCACTCGTCCAGTGCGGGGTGGTCGCGATGCCGGGGACGGCGGTGGGAACGCTGACGCGGGAGCCGGTGGCGATGAGGAAGTGGCGGCCGCTGAGGGTCCGTCCGTCGGTGAGGGCGATGGTGTGCGGATCGAGGAAGCGGGCGTGGCTGCGGAAAAGGGTGAAGCGTTTGGGGTTGGATACGGCTTGATCGCGGTAGGAGGCGAAGTCGGCGATGACGTGTTTTTTCCAGGCGTGCAGGGCTTTCATATCCATGCGCGCGGAGGGGATGCGCAGGCCGAAGCGGCGGGAGTTTTGGGCATGGTGCAGGAGGTCGGTGGCGTGCAGGAGGGTCTTGGAGGGCATGCAGCCCTTGAGGATGCAGAGACCGCCGAGCTGAGGAGCGCCGTCCACGATGGCGACGGATTTGCCGAGGTCGGCGGCGACGCGGGCGGCGTTGAAACCGGCGGAGCCGCCGCCGAGAACGATGAGGTCAAAGGTTTTCATGAAAAGGAAAAGTGGGGAAGGGGAGTATTATGCGTTGGCGGTGAGGGCGGCGAGGGTGGCCTGCCAGGCGAGCAGAGCGCAGGCGTGGCGGGCGGGGAAGGCGTGGGCGGCGGCGAGGGCGGCGAGGTCGGAAGAAGCGGGGAACGAGGAGGCGGGGGCGGGCAGGCCGGTGCGCAGGAGGGTTTCAACGGACGCGGCGAGCTGGCGGGCTTCGGTGGCGGTGCGGCCGGTGAGGGCGGCGGTGGCGAGGGAGGCGGAAGCCTGGGAGAGGGCGCAACCGGCGCCGGTGAAGGTGGCGGCGACGATGCGGGTGTGGTCGGCGACGGGGTCGGTGGGTGTGGCGGGGGCGGGGTCGAGTTGGAGGTAGAGGGTGCAGAGATCGCCGCAGGCGGGGTTTTCGCGGCGGGCGACGCGTTGAGCGGCGGGCAGGGGGCCGCGATTGCGGGGGCGGCGACGGTGGTCGTCGATCACGGCTTGGTAGAGCTCGGTGGAGGCGTCGGACATGCTTGGCGTGATCAGGATGTTGGGCGCGAATAAACTAAGGAACTACGGGGCAGGCAAATTGGGGGTGTTGCGTGATGCGTAGCTCAAAAGCGGAGTGGTCGGACTCGGCGAGGTCGGGCGGGTATTTGGCGTGGCTGCGACTCCAGCGGCCGAGCCAGTCGGGGCCAAGCAGGCGGGCAGGGTGGCCGGACGGGGCGGGGTGGGTGAAGGCGACGGTGGTGCTGGCTTTGGGGCCGGTGCCCACGCCTTCGGCGACGTAATAACCGGCGCGCAACAAGGCTACCCTCACGGCCGTGGCGGCGGAGTAAGTGTAGAACTCGGCGGGGCGTGCGTCGCAGTGGCGGTGGATGCGAGCGAAGACATCGGAAGTCCAGAGGCCGGTGTCGGTTTTGGCGGAGAAGGGGTCGTAGAAAATGAGGTCGGGTGCGGGCGTGGCTTCGAACAGGGCGAGAAAATCGCCGTGGTGGAGGGTCCAGCGGATTTGCGAGGCGGGGTCGGACCAAGAGGAATCGCGCAGCAACGCGGGGGGGGCGGGGTGGCGGAGATGGGGGAAAAACTGGGCGTGGCGGGCGGCGAGGGTGAGCGGGTCGAGATCACACTCGAAACTCACGATGTGGAGCGGGCGGAGGGCAGCGGGGCCGTGGGTGGCAAGTTGTTCCTCGGCGCAGCGCAGGGCGGCCATGGCGTTGGAAGCGGCGCCGAGACCGACGTCCCAGATGACGAGCGGTTCGAGGTCGTCGGGGTGGCGGCGAAGCAGACGTTGAGCGAGGCGGGATTGGGTAATGTAGAGGCGTTTGGCTTCTTCTTCGGGGGCGGAGACGGAATGCATAACCTCGCCAGAACTGAGCTGGCGGATGCTGGAGAAGGTGCCGCAGGCGGAGAGGTGGATGTCGTAGTCGCCGAGGGTCGGGATGCGGCGGGGACGGGCGGGGGCGGGGTGGACGGGCGGATTGGCCTCATCGTCGCGGACGAGCGCGATGCGCTGACGCTCATAGTAGGCGGCAAAGGTGTCGTCTAAAATGGCGGCGCGCATCTCGGCCATGAGTTGATGGTAGAAAGCGATGTTGTGGTGGGCGAGGAGCTGCCAGCCGAGGGTTTCGTCGCTTTTGATCAGGTGGTGGATGTAGGCGCGCGGGTGGGTGCGGCAGGTGGAGCAGGTGCAGCGGGCGTCGAGCGGTTCTTCGGAGAATTTATACACGGCGCGGCGGCAGTGGATTTTGCCGTGCGAGGTGAAGGCGGTGCCGCGCTGGGCGAGTTGGGAGGGAATAATGCAGTCGAACATATCCACCCCGCGGTGCACGGCTTCGAGGATGTCGATCGGGGTGCCGACGCCCATGAGGTAGCGGGGCAGGTTTTCGGGTAGCTCGGCGGTGACGATGCCGGTGAATTCGTAGCGCTCGGCGTGGGTTTCGCCGACGGCGAGGCCGCCGATGGCGAGACCGTCGAAGGGGAGGCGGCGGAGGTAGTCGGCACTGCGGAGGCGAAGATCGCGATGGCAGGCGCCTTGCACGATACCGAAAAGGGCCTGGGGGGAGTCCTCGCGGGCGCGCAGGGAGCGCTCGGCCCAGCGGTGGGTCAGGTGCATGGCGGCCTCGGTGGTGGCGTGGTCGGCGGTGGAGGGGATGCACTGGTCGAGCACCATCATGATGTCGCTGCCGATGGCGCGCTGCATCGCGATGCTGGACTCAGGAGAAAGGTGATGGAGTTCGCCGTCCACGTAGCTGCGGAACTCGGCGCCCTCTTCGGTCATGACGCGGGAGTGGGGCAGGGAGAAAATCTGGAAGCCGCCGGAATCAGTCAGAACGGGACGATCCCAGCCCATGAAGCGGTGGATGCCGCCGAATTTCTTAAACACCTCGGGACCGGGACGAAGCAGCAGGTGATAGGTGTTGGCCAGCAAGACTTGGGAACCGATCTCGCGCAGGCCGGCGGCGTTCATGTTTTTGACCGTGGCCTGGGTGCCGACAGGCATGAAAACAGGGGTGCGCACCTCGCCATGGAGGGTGGTGAAGCGGGCGGCGCGGGCGCGGGTGCCGGATGCGTTTTTTTCGAGCTGAAAGGCGAGACGGGACATGATGGCAGCGAGCGAGAGAGATGGGGTGGGGGGCGAGTTTTAAAAACGAACACTCGGGGCCAAGGCTGGCGCTACCAGCTAACGCAAACCCGCTTCAAGGCTGGAAAGCTAGCGATTGAGCCTTATTTTTTAAATTCGTTAACAATTATAAGTGTGGTAATTATGAAATATTAGATAAAATTCAACCACTTTTTTGACAAAAAGTGCTCGGAATCTACCAAAATCTATCAGACACAGGAATCTCACCTATTCACCATGTCGAACTACTCCTACGTTAATTTCAATTGGGACGATGCCAAGGCCGCTGCACTCGATCCTGTTGGCCGTCTCGTTTATCGCTCCAACCTTTTGGGTTCGGACCAACGCATCACCAACACCGGCGGAGGCAACACCTCTTCCAAGTTGATGGATAAAGACCCGATCACGGGTGGCACGGTTGAGGTGCTTTGGGTTAAGGGCTCGGGCGGCGATCTGCGCACGGCGGGCCGGGAGTTTTTCTCCTCTCTTTATCAGGAAAAATTACTGGCCTTGCAGGGAGTTTACGGTGCGCGAGCCGACAAAGGTCTGAAATCCCAGGCCGAGGACGACATGGTCGCGATGCAGGCGCATGCCACGTTTAACTTAAATCCCCGCGCTTCTTCGATCGACACGCCGTTGCATAGTTTTCTGCCGGGCAAGTTCGTTGATCACATGCATCCAAACGCGATCATCGCGATCGCGGCCTCGGCTAACTGCGAGAAGCTCACCCAGGAAATTTTCGGCGGCCAGATGGCTTATGTTCCTTGGATGCGTCCGGGGTTTGAGCTCGGTCTGTCGATGCAGAAAATCTCGAAGGAGCAGCCCGGTATCCGTGCCATCATGATGGGCCAGCACGGGTTCATCTCCTGGGCGGACGACGAAAAAGCGTGCTATACGTGGACACTGGATTTGATCGAAAAGGCCTCCGCCTACATCGAGGCAAAGTATCAAGCCAAGGGCGGTGACGCCGCTGTCTTCGGGGGACAGAAATACCAGACCCTGCCCGAGGGTGAGCGCCGCGCGGTTCTCGCAGGCATTTTGCCCTGGCTGCGCGGCCAGGTTTCGCAGCAAAAGCGCTTCATCGGCACCATTCAGGACGACGCCAAGATCTTGCGTTTCGTCAACTCGGTCGATGCGCCCCGTCTTGCCGAGCTCGGCACCTCCTGCCCAGACCACTTCCTGCGTACCAAGATCAAGCCGCTCTACGTGGATTGGAATCCGCAGTCCGATGACGCGGCAGCCCTCAAACTCAAACTGGCCATCGCCCTCGACCAATACCGGGTGGACTACACCTGTTATTACAACGATTGCCACCGCTCGAACTCGCCAGCGATGCGCGACCCGAACCCGACCGTCGTCTTGATCCCCGGTCTCGGTATGATCGCCTGGGGCAAGGACAAGTCGGAGAGCCGCGTGACCGCTGAATTCTACAACTGCGCGGTCGAGGTCATGCGCGGAGCAGAGGCGATCGATAACTATATCGCGCTGCCCAAGCAGGAAGCCTTCGACATCGAGTATTGGTTACTCGAGGAAGCGAAACTCAAGCGCATGCCCGCCGAGAAGGAGCTGGCGCGTCAGGTCATCGTAGTGATCGGTGCAGGCTCAGGTATCGGCAAGGAGACGGCCCACCGCCTCGCCAAAGAAGGCGCCCAAATCGTCTGCGTGGATCTCAACGCGGCGGGTGCCGAAGCCACGGCCAAGGAATTGACCGACAAGCTCGGTCAAGGCATCGGCGTGGCGGGCACCGGAATCTCCAACTGCGGACCGGCCATCGGACTGGGTGCAAATATCACGGACCGGGCCAGCATCCGCGCGATGCTTGATCAGGTGGCGCTGGCTTATGGCGGTTTTGATTCGATTTGCGTGACGGCGGGAATCTTCGTGCCGAGCGACACCTCGGGTCACATCCCGGACGACAAGTGGGCCTTGACCTTCAACATCAATGTCACGGGCAGTTACTTCGTCGCGGACGAAGCCTACAAGACCTGGAAACAGCAGGGTCTGCGGGGCAACCTCGTGTTGACCACCTCGGCGAATGCCGCGGTATCCAAAAAAGGCTCTCTCGCCTATGACACCTCGAAGGCGGCGGCCAACCACTTGGTGCGCGAACTGGCGATGGAGTTGAGCCCCTTGGTGCGCGTGAATGGCGTGGCCCCGGCGACGGTAGTGCAGGGTTCGGCAATGTTCCCGCGCGATCGCGTGATTGGTTCGCTGGCGAAATACGCCATCCGCTACACCGACGACGAGGCCACGGAGAGCTTGGTCAGCAAACTGGCCCAGTTCTACGCCGACCGCACTTTGACCAAGGCACCGATCACTCCGGCCGATCAGGCGGAGGCGTATTTCCTCCTGGTCACCCAGCGCCTGAGCAAGACCACCGGCCAGATCATCACGGTGGACGGCGGTCTGCACGAAGCTTTCCTGCGTTGATTTAGCCTTTGCTGAATCCCCCGTCATGGCGACGGGGTCCGTGCATTATCCGTGTGGTGCGGACGATGCGCGGCGCAGGGTCAGTTTAGAATCGTAGAAAAAGCAGCGAAGCGGGTTACCGCTTCGCTGCTTTCTTTATTATACCAATGTCGCGGCCTTCTGAGGCTCCGCGATGTAGCCCGGCAAGGTCTGCCACAAAGCCAGTGGGATATCCTCCGGCCGCACGGTTTCGGATTGTCCGGCGGCGACCAGCGAGTCGATCCAGGCACGGCCTTGATCGGGTAACTGGCCGCGGAGCAGCGTGCCAATTTGTTTACGCCGTTGCTGGAAGCAGGCACGTATAACCAGCTTGGCCCGGCGCGGAAAAATCACCGGCTCCGCCTTGCGCACGATGTTAAACAAATACGAATCCACATCGGGGCGCGGGTGGAAGCAGTGACCGGAGACCTTGTGGCCGGGGGCGATGTCGAAGGCGCTCTGGAGGAAGATCGAGATCGAGCCGAAGAGTTTGGAGCCTGGCTTGGCCATGTAGCGCTGGGCGGCTTCATACTGGAGCATGAGCACGAGGCGGGAGGGCAGCGGGCCTTCCAAAACCGCATCCATCCAGGGGGTGGAAATGGCGTAGGGGAGATTAGCTACAACCTTGAAGGGTAATTCGTAGGGGATGTCCGCGATGGGGTGATCCATGGCGTCGGCTTCGAGCAGATGAAGACGGCCGGGGTGCAGGGGGCCGACCTCTTCGCCAAGGTAGCGCGCGAGCATGGCGTCGCGCTCGACCGCCCAGACCTCGGCGCCGGCTTCCAGCAAGGTGCGGGTCAGCGTGCCCAGACCGGGACCGACCTCGACCACCCGGTCGCCGGGCGCGACCTGGGCGAGCTCGATGGATTTGCGCACGATGTTGCCATCGACGAGGAAGTTTTGCCCGAAGGCGCGCTTCGGGAAAATGCCCAGTTTAGCGAGGGCGTCGCGGGTTTCGGAGGCGGTAAGCGGCATGGGACGGCGCGTAATAAGCACGGACCTTTCCCGGCGGACCAAGGAAAATAATCCGTCAGGAGCGGCTAGGCGGAGCGGAACTCGGCGATAAGCGCGGCGGGATCGGGCGCCTTCATCAAGGCCTCGCCACAGAGAATGGCATGCGCGCCGCAAGCGCGGACACGGGCGGCCTCGGCGCCGTTTAAAATACCGCTTTCGCTGATCGCGGTGACGTGGGCAGGGAAACGCGGGATGAGGCGCTCGCTCAGGCCCAGGTCACACTTGAAGATGGCGAGGTCACGATTGTTTACCCCGATGATTTGGGCCTTCTGCGCGAGCGCGCGATCAAGCTCGGACTCGTTGTGAATCTCAAACAGCGCGGCCAGACCGGCGAATTGCGCGGCGGAGTGCAAATGAGCGAGTTCGGCATCGGTGAGCGCGCGCACGATCAGCAGAATGGCACTGGCACCGGCGGCGCGCGCCTCCAGCACTTGAATCGCATGCACCATGAAGTCCTTGCGGATACAGGGCAGCGCGGGCGGCACGGAGCGGAAATGCGCGGTGACGTTCTCCAGATCGGCGAGGGTGCCGCCGAAGTATTTTTCGTCGGTGAGCACCGAAAGGGCGTCGGCCCCGGCGGCCTGGTAGTGGCGGGCCTGGTCGAGGGCGGGCACGCCGGCCTTGATGTCGCCGGCGGAAGGGGAGCGACGTTTGATTTCGGAAATCACCGCGAGCCGGCCATCGGCCCGACGCAGGGCGGAGGCAAAACAGGGAGGGCGGGGAAGACGGGCGTTGAGCTCGTTTAGTTCGGCGTAAGAGACATCGCGGGCCCGCGCGGCCACTTCGATACGCTTGTGCGCCATGATTTCGGTGAGTTTGTCAGACATGGAAGGGATATGGCCGCAAAGCGCGGCCAACGGCGCAAGCGTCAACCCAACGATTACGTTATGCGCCAGACTTGCCCGCCGCGACACGGAAGCCTAGCTAGGAAGGATGCCATTTACCCCTCCAGCGGCCTTGGTCGCTTGCCTGTCGCTTATTGCGCTGGCGCTGGGCGGAGGCTGCGCCAAATCAGGCCCCGCCGACAAAACGAAAGTCGCGCAGGTAAAGTTCGAGAATCACACCGATTTTCCCTGGAAGGTAACTCTTTTGGCTGGTCCGAAACGCGCGACAAAGGAAGGCGCCTCAGGCAAAACCCTCCAGCTTCCTCCGAGGACGGATTTCGAGCTCGAAGTCGTGCCCGGCACCTATCGCGTGAGTGCTTTTCCGGTGGAAACGCCAGGCGCGCTGGATACCTGGATGCTGGCCCCGGAAGGCGAAGAAATGGAGCTGAAGGCCGGGAGTAGTTATGTGTGGCCGCTGTCCACTTTGCTCTCCGAAGGGAATGCCGGCTTATGAGTCGTGAAGAGGTTGCGTGGCGGGCGGAGGATGCCGAGCACACCGCCTTGCAGGTCGGACGCCGCCCGGTGCAGGCGCTCTGGCCCCTTCTGCGACCGAATTTCAGAAACATTTTTTTGCCTCCTCACCGCAGGGCGGGAAGCGGAGTGGTGGCCTGGCGCTGGCGGGGCGCGCAAAAACCCTCGACCCCAGCGGCGGCGGATCTGGCCGGGTTGCGCAGACGACTCAGCAACGCGTTGCAGGATCTCTCGGTCGAGCTGGACCACCGTGAAGGCGTGGTCGCGGGCGTGGGCTCCTGGGAGTTACACGTCACGATGGAGAAACTCGTAGGCTCGCTCATGCAAGCCACCGACGCCCAGCTCGCGACGTATGCGGTCAAGACCGAGAGCGGCTGGTTGATCCGTAGTTGGGGCTTTGTTACACCGGGTGCGGCCGAAATCGAGACCGCCGAGGAAAAGGCCGCGGCGGAGACTGAGGCCGTCGTCGAGGCCGAACCGGAGGTGGTAACGAATGCAGCAACCGCACCCCGGCGCCGATGGGTGGGGATGCTCAGTTGGAGTGCAGGCGCAGGGATCGTACTCGGAGGGCTTGGAATGGCCTACCATAACGGTTGGTTTACGCCCTCCGAAAATCACGCTGAGCGTAGCGCCGAGCGCGGAGCAGAAACCCGCCCGGTCGATGCTCCTGCACCTAAGCCGACCGCTAAGGCGAGCACACCGACGCTACCCGCAGCCAGTGCAAAAGGGGGTGAAGGTGGACCGGTCGGGGTAGTCGGTTTGAAGCCGATACGCGCCGAGCTCGGCATAAACACAACTGCGCCGCTCTCCTTGAGTTATGGGGCACCGTTAGCGACCCAAGCCGGGAGTACTGCGGAGCAAGCGCTAGCCCCGGCCAGCATCCCGGGCGCGACCGTGGGCGGAATGAAGGGCGCGCCGGATGCACCGCAGGATAATGCAGTCCCTGACGCGGCACCCGCAGGTCTGGATGAGGAGAACCCGGAGACAGGAAAAAGCCGTGGAACGGGTGCGCAGGAAACGCCACCGGAAGCAGGCGCATCGCGAAAGGGCGGTGGACCTGGCGCGCGAGATGGAGGCCGTCCCGAGGCTGCGGCCCAAGCTCAGGCTAAGTCCCCGCTCCCGAAACCAAAGACGACGAAATCTGAATCGACCAACCAAGATGCCCACGCGCCCGAAACAAAGCCGGCTGATTCTGCCCGTGCCAAAAAACCCAAAAATGAAGTAGCGCCGACGCCGCCCTCTGCCCCTAAAAACAGAGATAAACCGGGTTTAGCCCCACAAGCTCCCAAGTCTGGTTCCGACCCTGGCGAACCCATCACCGAGGAAACGAACACTACGGTGGTGATACGCGTAGCTGAGGATACCGAGCCCGCACCGGGCACCGCATCCCGTCCGGCACCGAAGGAAAAACCTTCAGCGCCGCGCGCAAACGAGACCAATCCAGAAAAAGACGCCTCGTCCCGCGCAGAGGCGCAAACCGCTACGAAACCATCGGGGACGCCGGTCGGGCCGGATAAGAACCCGCTCCCCGAAGTAAATCCGGAGCAGCCCTTTGCCCCGGAGACGCCGATCGAAGCCGGGAGGACAAACGCGTCGCCACCTGAGCGCCAGACTCCGGCAAAGACAGCGTCGCAAAAGGTGCTATGGGAAACTCGTGAATTAGAACCTGCGCCCACCACCGAGGACGGACGGAGCAACGCGCAGGCTCCAGTCCGGGGCGTAGCCGGAGAAACGCAGTCGCTTGTTTACCACGTAGGCAAGTGGCAGCTCCGTCGGGTGCGCGATGTGGTGTTGGCTACCGCACCGAGGCTGCAGGACGATGCGTCGGCAGAAGTTGCCTTAGCGGCCGCACGATCCAAGGCATGGGCGGAGGCGCGCCGCCGTGTGCCGGCTATTTTTGAATCCCCGATGACGCGCACAGGTTGGCACTTTGAACTCGCGCCGGCGGCAAGGCCGGCGAGTTGGGTAGTGAGCGGCGGAGGGGCTGGCGTGACCACCGCAGCGGAGCGCGCCGGGGAGGTGCAGATCCACTGGCCGGATCTCTTGCCAGTGGAGGATTTGGAGGCGCGATTGATGGGCGCGGATGGTCGCGAGCTAGTCAGGTTAACGATTTCGGTGCTTGAGCGCACCGTCCGCCTAAGCGGTTCGGCTGAACTGCTCCGTACGGTGCCGGTTTTTACCCTACAGGAAGCGGAAAGCGGATCGCTGAACGGCCAAACCCCGGCCAGTTCGGCTTTGGCCTGGCGCAGTCTGGAGCGGTCCCGCTGGTCCGATTCGCGTTGGGTGATGGAGCGCGAGGGGAGGAGTTTGGGCGTGCGTTGCGTGCCCGAAGCCGAGACCGAGACCACGGTCAAAGGCGGCACCCTCGGCGTGGTGGACAGCGTCAGCGGCTGGGCCCTTGCCGTGACGATCCGGGCTGAACCGTGAAAGGCAGAAGGTTAATCCTTTTTTCGCCCGAAAAAGAAAAAGAAATACGTGCCCAAGGCGGCCAGCAGGACGAGCCACCAGAGGTAGCGCAGTTCGCGGGCGGCCAATTCGGTAAAGGCCAGCACGCGCGGGAAAAGCAGGCAGAGGGCGACGATAAACAGGGCGGCGGCCGCCGCGACCAGGAGCCGGGGAATTTTGGAAGGCGTGACGTTGCGCATAAACGAAAGCCAGGGACGGCTATATTTACCGTTTGGAGGCGGGAGCGGCCGGCAAGGTATTCAGAGGCAGGATAAAGTTGGTGCCGGAGTTTTCCCCGCCCGCGCCGCCGCCGATTACGAGCGGTGAGCGGCCGTCCCATTTTTCCACAATTTGAAGTTGGATAAGGCCGGGCGTGTCGCGCAGGGCCTCGCCGCGGATGCGGATGGCCTCGGCTTCGCCTTTGGCGCGGATGATGGCGGTGTCGGCCTCGATTTGGGATTTTTGCTGGGTAAAGCGCGCTTTGGCGGCTTCCTGCTCTTGAACCATTTTGGATTCGATCGCGGCTTCGAGCTCCTTGGAGAGAGTGATGTTTTCCAGGACGATGTCCTCGATGATCAGCAAATCTTTGATTTTTTCGCGCGCGGCGTGGAGGGCGCGGGTTTTGATCTCTTCGCGCTTTTTGACGATCTGTTCGGCGCTTTGCAGAGCGGTGACTTCCTTAAGCGCTTCCTGCACGCGAGGGGCGACGAGGCTATCGAAGGGGTCACCGGCGTA
The DNA here is from genome assembly GCA_027485045.1 of Opitutaceae bacterium. GTDB lineage: Bacteria > Verrucomicrobiota > Verrucomicrobiia > Opitutales > Opitutaceae > IMCC26134_A. Next base: position 11,202 of record JAIXRU010000077.1, read on the forward strand.
TTCCTGGTAGATTTTAACCACCGAGGCTTCGGGGATGCGGAAGAGGACGCGCAACTGGACGTTTACCTGTTGGAGGTCGGCGGAGTAACACTCGGCGGGCAAGTCGCGGGTTTGCTGGCGGATCTTCACCGGCAGCACATGCGAGATAAACGGAGACTTGGTGCCGAAGCCCTCAAGCAAGGGGGCAGGCGAAACCTTGCCTAAGGTAACGAGGACGCCACGGGTGCCGGGCTCGACCACGTAGGTGGCCTGCGAGGCGGCGATGACCAGGACGAGGATGAGGAGGACGCTGCCGATTAACTTGCCAAGTGCGGAGGGGTGCATGGGCGGTAGCAAGTGCCGGTCTTGCTGGAGCGCAAGCGCATCCGGCTTGCCGCGATGGGCTGGCTGAGCGGGAGTAGGCGGCGAGCCATGTCGACGCCAACCACGCATCTCTTGATCGATGGGTCCAACGTGCTTCACGCCTGGCCCGATACGCGGGCGCTGGCGAGGCGCGATCAGCAGGCGGCAAAAGCGCTGCTCGTGCGGACCGTGGGAGTGCTGCACGATCTTTGCGGCTGGCGGATCACCGTGGTTTTCGACGGGCGAGGCGATGCTTTGCAGGTGGAGTCGGTCGGCGGCGCGGCGGATTTCGCCTGTGTGCATAGTCCGGCGGGCGCGACGGCGGATGACATAATCGAGCAACTGGTGGGGCGTGCGACGGAACCGGCGCGGTGCCTGGTGGTCACGGCAGATCGGGCGGAGCGGACAACGGTGGAAGCGGCGGGGGCGGTCTCGTGCGATCCGGCGGAATTGTTGAGCCGTATCCATGCGGCCAGCACGCAGCAGGCGCGGACGGTGGCCCGTAACAATGATGAGGCCGAGCAGGCATGGCGGCACGGAGGCAAACCATGAGCGAGGAACGGCAGTACGAAGCGGTGGCGGAGCTGGCCGGGCTGCATGGTGCGTTTTCGTTTCCCGAACACTTGTTGCAACGTATCTGGCAGCGGGGGGATTTTGACCAACAGGCCTTGCGCTTGCGCGATGGACGCCGGCTGACCCTGCGGTTTCGCGGACGGTGGAACCGGCTGGCCGGGCCGGATTTTTCCGGAGCGGAGATTATTCTGGGCGACGGCGAGGAACGGCAGCTCGTGCGCGGGGCGGTGGAGGTGCATCTCCGTGCGGTGGATTGGGACCGGCATGGCCACGCCACGGACCCGGCTTATGACGCGGTGGTGTTGCACGTGGTGCTTTTCCCCTCGATGCGCGAGTGGACGATGGGTGCGGGGGGCAGACGTATTCCGATTCTGGAGCTGTTGCCGCTGCTGGAGCGGGATTTGGAGTCGTATGCGGAAGAGGCGGCGGTGGAGGCTATCGCGGGGCGGCCCTACAGCCACTTGCGCGAGGTGCTGGCGGGCGTAGCGCCGGAAAAAATACAGGAGGAAGTTCAAAATTATGCCGCGCGCCGCTGGCTGGCCAAGGTGCACCTCGCCCGGGCGAGGATAGAGCGGCTGGGTTGGGCGGAGGCGTGTCATCACGCCACTTTGGAAGTGCTCGGATACCGGCCGAATCGGGCGCCGATGCTGGCCGTGGCCGAGGCGTGGAGCTTGGCGCGCTGGCGGGCGGGGGAAGTGGACCTGGAGACGGTGTTTTTGACTCAGGCCAACGAATGGCGGGTCAACGGCGTGCGCCCGGCCAACCATCCCCGGGTGCGACTGGGCCAATATGCCCGCTGGGTCGGGGCGTGTCCGGAGTGGCCGGAGGCGCTGGTACAGTTTGGCCGGAATTGGCAGTCGGCGGCGGATGGGGTGGCAAGTGCCCGGGCACGGCGAAAAAATCTGGAGCTTAAGGCCAAACGCGCGGAGCTGGCGCGGGAGATCTGCGGGGGAGCCTTGTCGGGCACGCGGCTGGATACCTGGGTCTGCGATGCGGCGCTGCCCTTGCTGGCGGCGCGTGCGATGGCGGCGGGGGAAGGCGAGCGGACGGCGATTTACGCGGCTTACTGGATGGAGTGGTATCCCGGCGATGCGCCGGCGGAGCTTTTGCGCCTGGCGCGCGACTATGAACTCGGAGGCAAGGCGGGCGAACCGGTCGGGC
>JAIXRU010000010.1 GCA_027485045.1 Opitutaceae bacterium
CTCCCGCCCGAGGATATCTTCCCCTACTCCATCCGCGTCGTCTCCGAGATCATGGCCTCCAACGGCTCGACCTCCATGGCCTCGATCTGCGGCGGATGTCTCGCCCTCATGGATGCCGGCGTGCCCATCATCGCCCCCGTGGCCGGCATCTCCTGCGGCCTGATGACCAAGAACAACGCCGACGGCTCCATCGCCCAGTGGACCACCATCACCGACATCCTCGGTGAGGAAGACCACTTCGGCGACATGGACTTCAAGATCGCCGGCACCACCAAGGGCATCACCGGCTTCCAGCTCGACCTCAAGATCAAGGGCCTGCCCTTCGAGATCGCCACCGTCGCCGTCCACCAAGCCCGCGAAGCCCGCGTCGAAATCCTCAAGGTCATGCTCGGCAGCCTGCCCGCGCCCCGCAAAGACCTCAGCACCTACGCCCCCCGCATCCAGACCATCCAGATCGACCCCGAGAAGATCGGCGCCCTCATCGGCCCCGGCGGCAAAAACATCCGCCGCATCGTCGAGACCACCGGCGCTCAGATCGACATCTCCGACGACGATTCCGGCAAGGTCTTCGTTTACTCCAACAACGGCGCCGCCATGGCCCGCGCCATTCAGGAAATCGACGCCGTCTGCGGCGGCGCAGGCGGCGGCGGTCGTGACGGCGGCCGCGGCGGCAACGCCGGCGGCGCCCCGATCGAGATCAACAAGATCTACACCGGTCGCGTCACCGGCGTGAAGGACTTCGGCGCCTTCGTCGAGTGCACCCCCGGCAAGGAAGGCCTTTGCCACATCAGCGAGCTGGCCGACTTCCGCGTGCGCCGCACCGAAGACGTTGTCAAGATGGGCGACAGCATCACCGTAAAGTGCATCGGCATCGACGAACGCTCCGGCAAGGTGCGCCTCTCCCGCAAGGCCGCCATGGCCGAGCTCGAAGGCCGACCTGCCACCCCGTCCGCTGAAACGGCCAACGCTTAACTGAAAACCACAAGGTCGCCGCGAACCGGCGACCTTCCGTGAGTCCCGGCCCGCGAGCGCGTTAAAAACGCCTCGCGGGTCTTTTTTTACCCGTACCCAAGCTTGCTAAAACTCCACTTGGCCGGTGTTTAACCGGTCCTGGAGCAAACGCGTGGCGCGTTCATAAACCGTCGGCAAAGTCGCCTCAAGGAGCTCCGCGTTGAGCCCATGTGCCGCGAGCAGTTCCTGATTGAGCGTATAAAAAAATGCATCCTCACCCTGCCCCGCCCCGAAGGCCGCCGCCATATGTTGGGCGGCATGCACGTGGGCAGCCAAGGCGGCGTGTTCGGGTGGCAGCTCGGCGGTAGGCGGATTAAATTTGGCCACCATCACGCATGCCTCCGGGAAGCGCCACTCGGCGAGTAGTCTCGCGCTCACCGCCGCATGGTTAAAGCCCAGCTCGGCCGTCTCCGCCTCCAACCAGGTGCCGCCCAGTTCGGCCCGGCGAGCCCGGATGCCGGCAAACGCAGGCGCGCAGCTAAAAGCCACCGCCAGCTTGCCGATCTCATGCACCAGACCGCAGGTGTAGGCCATGGCGGGATCGACGCGTCCAGTCCGCTGCGCGAGCGCCTCCGCCGCCACCGCATTGATCAGCGAAGACCGGCAAAAATCACCCGCCTCCCAGCAATAACCTTCGACCTTGATCGACATCCAGCGCGAAGCCATTGAAAGGGCGGCGAGGCGGTAGAGCTCGCGCAGCCCGAGCCGAATCACCGCCTCACCCACCGTCGATACCGGAGTGCCGCCGCCAAAAAAAACCGAATTGGCGATGCGCACCGTGGCGCTGGCCAGCACCGGATCGAGCTGAATGAGCGCCGCCAGCTCATCGATGCCCGCATCGTGGCGCTCCAGCAAGCTGACTAGACGCGGCAAAAGCGCCGGCGAACAGGGTAACTTGAGCGCCCGCGCGCAGACTTCATCGAGCGTGATCATAAAGCGGTTTGCTTAACCCGAGCACAACGAAGCCGGGTCAAGAATCAGCGCGATAGTGCCATCGCCCAAGATCGCGCCGCCAGCCACACCCGGCAGGTTTTGCAAGTAGGCGCCGAGGTTTTTGATCACGACTTCCTGCTTGTTAAGCAATTCATCGACCAGGAGCGCATACACTTTGCCGCCCAACTCGATGATCACCACGATGCCCTGGGTGGGATCCTCCGTCGCCCCCTCGATGCCAAAACGCCGGTGCAAGCGATGCAGCGGGAGGATTTTTCCGCGATGATCCATGACCTCGCCCCGCCCTTGAATGGTGGTGAGCATCTCGCGCGTGGGCCGCAAGGCGACCTGCACCATGATGGTCGGCAGGATGAACCGGTCCGCACCCACCCGGACCAGCAAGCCGTCGATGATCGCCGTGGTAAGCGGTAACTGGATACGGAACGTGGTGCCCTTGCCCTCCTCGGTGTCGATATGGATATGGCCGCGCAGCCGCTCGATATTGCGTTTGACCACATCCATTCCGACCCCGCGCCCCGAGACGGCCGTCACCTTCTCCGCGGTGGAAAAGCCGGGCAGAAAAATCATGTTCACAATCTCGGCCGGTGAAGGATTGGCCCCTTCCGCGACCAGTCCCTGGCGACGCGCCTTGTCGAGCACGCGGGCGCGATTGATGCCCCGACCGTCGTCCACCAGTTCGATCACCAGATTGCTTCCCTCGTGAAACGCCGCGAGTCGCAGCCGGCCTTGCTCCGGCTTGCCGGCCTTGCTCCGGTCGGCGGGCGACTCCAGTCCGTGGTCCAAGGAATTGCGCACCATGTGCACCAGAGGATCCACGATTTCCTCCGCCACGGTACGGTCTATCTCGGTTTCATCGCCGCGCGTCTCAAAGGCGACCTGCTTGCCGAAATCCCGCGAAAGGTCGCGCACCAGGCGCTCCATGCGTTGAAAAGTCGGTTTAACCGGCACCATGCGCAGCGACATCGCGGTAAGCTGGAGTTCCTTGGTGATACGGCTCAACTGGGCCATGTTTCTGCCCAGCGCGGAACCACTGGCATCCACCCCCTTGGCCGACTCGAGCAATTGGCTCTGCACGATCACCAGCTCGCCCACCACATCGACCAGCGAGTCGAGCTTCTCGGTATTCACCCGCACCGAGGACGAGACCGCCGCCGCAACGGGCTTGGCTGAGGCATCACTCACGAAAGGCGCCGCCGAAGCGTTGCCCGGCTGGGCCGCTATCACCGGGGCGGCGGCAGCCAGGACCGGAGCGACCGCCACCGGAGCCGCCGCCACCACCGGGGACGGAGTAGGCACACTGGCGACCGGAGCCGGCGCTGCCGCTCCATCGGGCACGGATAGGCGGCGCACCGCCGCGATTAAATGCGACACATGAACCGCCTTGTCGGGCTGACGTCCGCTCTCCAGCGCCACCGTGATCTGCCCCATCATCTCCTGAATCGCATCCCGGCTATTCAAAACCTCCGTGATAATCGCCGGCGTAAGCCGCAAACGATCCGTGCGCGCCAGATCGAGCAAGGACTCCACTTCATGAGTCAGCTTGTGCATCGGCACCAAATGCAGAAATCCTGAAACCCCCTTTATGGTGTGAAACGAACGGAAAAGACCGTTTAGCGCATCGCGATCATCGGGCGCAGCGTCCAAAGACAGCAAGGCGGCCTCGATTTGCTGCAAATGATCCAAACCTTCCGAGTGAAACTCACCCAGCAACTCCCGATTCTCCGCCAGATCGAGCTCCATCACCTCATCCACCTCAGCTACCGCCACCGGGGCCGACGCCACTGCTGGCGCCACTGGAGCACTGGCCGCTTGCGCAGCCAGTGGCTCCGGCGTCTTGCCCTGCCGCACGGCGGACAGGGCTCCGGTCAACCAGCCGGCCAGCTCTTTAATTTGTTGCGCTGAAGCCGCATCCAAAGCCTTGGCTTCGGTGAGCAAACCATCCAGACGCGTGTGCAATGCCTTGATAACACCCGAAAAATCGGGCATATCCTTAACGTGATCAATCATTTCCGTTAGCAGGCTGTAACAGGGGATCAAACCCTCGTCACTGCCGGGCTGGGCAAAGATAGATTCGCCGGCAAAACGGCTGGCAAGATCGTCAAGAAGCGCAAAAGAAGAGGCCTGGAGGGACATAAATAGCGGATAAAGGGGTTACGCAATTAGAGCGGCGCTGCTAGGTACGACACGCAAGCCACCCAACTTTAGAGGGTAGTCTGATTATTATAGGCCTAAAAATAATTCGTTTTTGATTAAA
>JAIXRU010000068.1 GCA_027485045.1 Opitutaceae bacterium
CAACACCTTGACCATCAACTCCACCGGGTTGCCGACCAATACCTTCAGCACCTTGGATGGTCGGACCACTGGCACCGGCACCTTGGCGCTGGCTGGCACCACCGTCCTGAAGGGTAACGGCACCATCGCCGGCAACCTCGTGGTCGGCTCCACCGCCACCCTCGCCCCCGGCAGCAGCCCTGGCACGCTCACCGTCTCGGGCAACTGGACGCAGAACGGCATCTATCAAGCGGAATTGGCCTCGGCCAGCAGCTTCGACAAGGTCGTCGTCGGCGGCACCACCACCCTCGGCGCGGGCAGCACCCTGCAACTGGCCAAGGATCCTATCGGTAGCAGCTTCGAGCCCACCCTCGGCCAGGCCTTCCGCACCATCCAGAGCACGGGCGGCATCGTCGGTCAGTTCGGCACCGTTACCAGCAACTTCACCACCGGCCTGGTCCTCGACCTTGCCGACGGCACGCTCTACGGCACCGGTCTCGCCGGCAATGGCACCAGCAAGAAAGTGGCGCTCTCGGGTCTCAGCGGTCTGACTGCCAACTCGCAAGCGGTCATCACGGCCCTCCAGTCCGAAGCCTTCAACGGCGACGCGAACGGAGTGCAGTTCCGCTCCACCACCGCCACCGGCGGCTTGATCAAGCAGATCGTCTCCTCGACCTCCTCGGCCCGTGCCACCGAGATCGCCCGGAAGCTCTCGCCTGAGACCTATGCGGCCGAAAGCGATTATGGCGTGCATGCTACCCGCAACTACACCGAGACGGCCCTCAACGCCGCCCCGATCGTGGCCCGCGAGCAGTATAGCATCTTCGCCGCTTACACCAACGCCAACGCCGAGACCGAAAGCTCCGATAACGCGGCTGACTACGATCTCACCAGCGCGGGTGTTGTGGTCGGTGGTTCCGCCCATATCGGCAAGCGTCTCACCTTGGGTGGCTTCGCCGCCTTCGATGAAGGCACCATCGATTCCCCAAGCCGTCATGGTAAGGTGGAAGGCGAAGTCATCGGTCTCTTCGGTAACTACAATGTGCTCAAGAAGCGTCTGTTCGCCACCGGTAGCATCACCAAGGGCAAGTTCGACACCGATTCCAGCCGCGGCACCGCGCTCGGCACGGTCAAGGCCAACAGCGTCGATACCGACGTCACCGGTCTGGCGATCGGCCTGCGCTACGACGCCATCAAGGGTAAGAACTACGGCATCACGCCCTATGCTGGCTTCAACTACGCCAAGGGCAGCACGGACGCCTTCACCGAGACCGGTGCGGCGGACGCGCTCTCCGTCTCGGAATACACCTATGATAGCTTGCAGGGTGAACTCGGTGCTCGTGGCTACGTGATGGTGAGCAAGAAGTTCTCCTTCAACGGCGGCTTGGGTCTCACCCGTGAGCTGAGCGACAAGAACACCCAGGTTACCGCTCGTCTTGGCTCCAGCCAGTTCACGGTGAAGTCCGAAGGCTTCGGCGACACGGCGATCTCGGCCAATGTCGGCGCTTCCTACGCGGCCACCAAGAACCTGACCTTCAACACCGGCATCAAGGGCACCGTGGTTGAGGATGGCGATACCAACACCTCCGTCTTCGTGGGTGGCAGCTACAAGTTCTAATCGAACGGCTTATCTCGTTTGACCCCAGAGGGTGCCCCTTAAAAAGGGCACCCTCTTTTTTGTCTATTGGGTTCGTTGTAGGGCGGGGTCGCCGCACCCCGCCGTATACGCAAAGGGCACAAAAAGAACACCCGCTCATTGGATTCATCTCCGGTGTAGGCCCGACCGGTGGTCGGGCTTTGCCCAGAGACCCCGACCACCGGTCGGGGCTATCGGCCCATACTACATCGGCCCATGCTAAAGTACCCTTACGGGGTGTAATTGGTATAAAGCTTAGTTCTGCAATCACGCTCCAGACCATTGAGCTCACGCTCAATCCTACCGGATAGAAACCAATCAAGCATCTGACGTCGCTCGTTAATAAACCCAATGTCGGAAGTCCCCACACTTTCCGATTGACCTCGGAGGGGGGCATCAGGCTCCCTCGCAGTCCCTTTTATGACCAAAATCCTGACCCAAGGCGTAGCTCAACGTATAATCCGCGATAACCAGTCCTACCAACTGGTGGCCATCATTGATGGCGCTCCGGCCAATACCCAATTCATCAACAACCTCCAGGTTCTCGGTCAGCAGCGCCGTCTGCTTTCTGAAGTCCACCAGAAGCTGGCTTCACTGCCCAAGTCGGCCACCGCCGAGGAGCGTACCGCTCTGCAAACCCAATTGAGCCAGATCGACGCTCGCGTGACTCTGAACATGCAGTTCATGACCAAGAACTATGGTTACTCGGTGAGCCATAACTACCTCTTGGTGCCGATCAATTCCGCGCTCTTGAAGAAAGCCCTCAACGAGGAAGGCGCTCCGATCGAAGACGAGGCCAAGGCCGAGTTGGTCGCCGAGTTCCATACCGCCGAGGCCTACGACGAGCTCCAGGCTCTCCGCCAGCGCGCCGTCGAGCTGGGCTCCAATCCCGAGAAGGCCGATGAATTCTCCGCCCTCAAGGAGCAGCTCAAGGACAAGTTCGATTTCGAAGTGGGCAGCCACTACATCCTTCAGGTGCGCAAGGGTGCGCTCTACGCCACCGTCGCCTAAGTTTCGCGAACCGTTGTTTAATAAAAAGGCGCACCGCGAGGTGCGCCTTTTTTGTGTCCAGTGCGTTCTGCGGTCGCCCGGTTCAGACGGTGGTCTGTCCGCTGAGCGCGGCGCGGCCCAAGGCGGCGAGCAGGCGCACGCTGGCGATGGTGGCCTCGGCATTGGTTGGCACTGAGCCGGGCAGGCCGCGCACGGCAGCGTGAAAGGCCTTCCAGCCATACCAGCCGGCGAAGTCGCCGGGGGCGGTCACGAGGCGCTCGATCGGATGGCCGGGCCGTTGGAGCTCCACCACGGCGCGGTCCTGATCCATCTCGATCCCGCCGGCGCGTTCCATCCAGCGTCGGATGGTGCCGCGTTCACAACCGATTACCAGTTCGTCGCGGTAGGCCTGGCCGTCGCCGATGCAGAAGGAGGAGAAAATCGCGGCCAGCGCACCGTTTTCGTAGGTGATGGTCATCTGGGCGTTGTCGGGGGTGGGGCGGCCGGTGCGCACCCGGGTTTGCTGGACTTGCACTTCAAGCGGGCGGCCAAGCAGTCCGGCGAAATCGCTCAGGAAATACACACCCAGCCGGAACAGCGGGCCGGCCGGACAGCGTTTGGGGTCGTCGTACCAAGAGCCGTCGGCCTTTTCGCGGTAGTCGGCCCAAGTGCGGGCGTGCAGGGAAACGGGTTGGCCGAGGTCATAATCGGTCAGCCAGGTGCGCATGCGCGCCAGATCGGCGGCGGGCACGGGGGCGGGGGAGTTCAGGTGCAGCACGCGGCCATAGCGGGCGGCGGCGGCAAAGGCGCGCTCGGCTTCGGCGGGGTCGAGCTCGAAGGGCTTGGTCGTCATCACGTGTTTGCCGGCCGCGAGAATGCGTTCGAGCAGTTTGCCCCGGCCGGAGGGGCCGGTGAAGACTCCGATGGCCTCCACGCCGGGATCGGCCAGCAGTTCGTCGAGACTGCCGTAGGTGGGCACTCCGAGTTCGTTGCCCAGGGCGCGAGCCTTGGCCAGGTCCAGGTCGCAGATGCCTGCCACCCGGACTCCTCCGGGGGCGGCGGCGAGCTGGCGGGCGATCTTGGCCCCGAAGTTGGCGCCGAGGATCACCAGGCCTAAGGGCCGGGCGGCGGGATCGGGATGGAGGGCCGGGGGGGCGGTTAACGTAGAGGGTTCCGCGAGCGAAGTTTTCATGGCGAAAGGGGTTGGTAGTCGAACCAGTCGAAGCCGGCTTGGTTGGTGGAGCCTGTCGCCCCGCGCGCGGTGGCGTAGGGGCCGAGAAGGACGCCGTTGTAGCCACCGGTGACTTCGGTGCAGAGGTAGCGCACTTCGCCTTCGGCCAGCCAGTGGTCGGCGCCGGAGTCGGTAAGGTAGCCAAAACGGTAGAGCCGGCGGTCGGCCTGAAGGCGCAGCGTGACCGGTCCGGCGGGCAGATCGGCTTGGGCCGTCTCGCCCGCCAGCGTGCCGATCCGGCGGCGCACCACGGCGACGCGCCGGCCGGCGCGCAGGGTGACGGCGATTTCGTAGTGATGGAGGTGATCCATCATAATCACCAGGCCGGCTTCCTCGTTTTCGGTGCCGGGCTCGAAATCGAGCCGGGTCGAGGCGCTAAACTCGAAGTGACGCTGGCGGCGCACGATGCCGGCGAAGCTTGCCTCGTCGTCGGGCGAGGGCGCGGCGCAGCGGAGTGTTAACCAGCCGGGCCGGGCGCTCAGCGACCAAGCGGATGGGTCGGGGTTGCGCACGAAGACCCAATCCGGCGCGAGGGTGGCGGGGTTAAAATCGTCCCGCACCGGGGTGGCGGGCAAGGGGCGGCCCTCGTTGATCAGCGGCCAGCCCTCGGCGGTCCAGGTGAGCGGGGCGAGGTAGGTCTCGCGACCGAGCGGATGGAGCCCGTGTTCGCTGAAGCGGTAGCCGAGGAAGACGGCCCACCAGCGGCCGTTTTGGTCTTCGACGAAATCGGCGTGGCCGCTGGCCTGGATGGTGGACATCAAGCTGCGATGGGTGAGCACCGGGTTGTGCGGGCAGTTTTCGAAGGGACCGTAGGGGGAGCTGCCGCGGGCGATCGTCACCATGTGACCCTCGGCGGTGCCGCCCTCGGCCATCATGATGTAGTAATAAGCGCCGCGCCGAAAGAGATGGGGCGCCTCGGGGTAGGCGCCGCCGGTGCCGGTCCAGATGAAGCGGGTGGGGGTGAGCTGCTCGCCGGTGAGCGGATCGATCTCGCACTGGTAGGCGCCGCGCACCGGAGCCCAGAAGGTGCCGTTGCTGGTGAAAAAGCAGCGTCCGTCGGTGTCGAAAAACAGCGAGGGGTCGATGCCGCCTTGGGCGATTTTCACCGGCTCGGACCACTCGCCGGCGGGGTCGGTGGTGTGCACGAGGAAGTTGCCCAGCGTAGGCATGTGCGTGGTCACCATGTAGAACCGGCCGGCGTGGTGGCGGATGGTGGGTGCGTAGATGCCGTCGGAGGGCTTGGTGCCGGCGGGGAGCGGGAGCTGGGTGGGCCGGGTTAGTACGTGGCCGAGTTGACGCCAGTTAACCAGATCCCGGCTGTGCCAGAGCGGTACGCCGGGAAAGTATTCGAAGCTGCTGTTAACGAGGTAAAAATCCTCGCCTACCCGGCAAATCGACGGGTCGGGGTAAAAGCCGGGGAGAATGGGGTTGGTGGAGGGCATGGGGATGGCAGGTCGGCGCTCTGGCGGGCGACCGGGTTTTAGCTCACGGGACGGGTGGTTTGCCCGATTTTTAGACGGGCGGGCACCAGGATGGCCCGGCGGGACTCGAAGGGTTTGTCGATGCGGCCGATCAAGCGCCGGATGGCGGCCGCACCCAGTTCCTCGTCCACCACGTCGGTGGTGGTAAAGGGCGGCAGGCCGTTGGCG
>JAIXRU010000258.1 GCA_027485045.1 Opitutaceae bacterium
ATTTGTTTGATCTGCACGATCTGCTTGGTGGCGCTGCATACGAAGCCGAGCAGGGTCTCGCCGAAGGGCTGGCGCAGAATGCGCAGGCCGGGACAGGCGGCCATGGCGGCGGCGAGGTGCGGGTCGGAACGCCAGGGCAGCGCATCGGGATCGGCGGCGGGGCCGGAGAGGTAGGCGTGGAGCGCGGCGGCGGAGGTGGCGGGGTTCGCTGCGTCGGTGCGCGGCGTGGTGAATTCCAGCGTGCCGGGCGCGGCGGGGGCGAGGCGCACGCGGACGTGGTGGGTGGACCACTGGCCCTCAAAGCTGCCGTCGGGCTGGGCGTGCCAACGGAAGGCCTGGCCGCCGTCGAGCAGCTCGGTGAGCACCGCCGGGGTGAAGGCTACGGCGTGCGGGAGTGGCGGGACGGGACGCCACGGTTGCCAGGACGGGCCCATTTTCAGGGGACGAGCTGGCCGTCTTGGAGCAGGGCGTTGGGGTTTAGGATGATGGAGGACTCGGTGGTGAGGCCTTCGAGGATTTCGATTTTGGGGCCGAGGTTGCGGCCGGTGGTGACGGGGGTGAAGGCGACGCGGCCGTCTTTGACTTGGGCAACGTGGGGGCGTCCGGCGCGGGTGGAGAGCGCGTTGACCGGGACGAGCAGGCGCGGGGTGGCGGTGGTGGCGGGGGCGAGTTGCACGGTGCCATTGAGGCCGGCGGGGATGGCGAGGCCGGGATTGGGCAGGGTGAGTTCGATGCGCATGGTGCCGGCGGCGGGGTCGATGATGCCGGCGGTGCGGGCGACGGTGGCGGGGAATTTTTTCCCGGGCAGTTCGGCGAACTCCACCGTGGCGGTCTGGCCGGGTTGGAGGCCGAGGGCGAGGGCGGGGGCGGCGTCGAGCAGGGCGCGCAGTTCGTTGACGCGCATGATTTGGAAGAGCCAGCGGCCTGTAGTGGTGGTGTCGCCCTGGATGAGGTCGCCGCGATCAAACTGGCGGTTGGTGATGATGCCGTCGAAGGGGGCGGTGATGCGCTGGAAGGCCTGGAGTTGTTGCAGGCGTTTGAGGTCGGCCTGGGCGGCGAGAAGGTCGGCCTCGGCGGTTTTGGCGTTGGCTTCGCCGAGGTCGGCGGCTTCGCCGGAGAGCACGTTTTTCTCGGCCAGAGCCTGGGTGCGGCGGAGGTTGGCGCGGGCGAGTTCGGCGCGGGCGGCGGCCTGGGCTACGGCGGCCTGGGCGCGCTCCACGGCGCGGTCGGTCTCGGGCGCGGCGAGGACGGCGAGCACGTCACCGGCGCGCACCTGGTCGCCGATGTCGGCGCGGCGTTCGGCGAGCACGCCGGTGGCGCGGGCGTAGAGGGTGGCTTGTTCGGCGGGGGCGGTGCGGACGGGCAGGCGCGCCCCGGCGGGGGCGGGGGCGGGCTCGGGGCGCGAGAGCTGGAGTTTGCCGGTCTCGGCGGCGGAGAGGGTGAGCGCGAGAGTGGCCGCGAAGGTGGCGAGGAGGAGACGCATGGGAAAAGGGGGCACGGGTGGCGTGGTGGTTAGGCGACTACGGAGTGGGTGTCGTCCTCGCGGGGCGGGTGCGGGCGGCGTTGGACGAGGGCAAAGACGAAGGGCACGACGAAGAGGGTGGCGAGGGTGCCGAGCAGGAGGCCGCCAATGACGGCGCGGCCGAGGGGGGCGTTTTGCTCGCCGCCTTCGCCGTGGCCGAGGGCCATGGGCAAAACGCCGAGGATCATGGCGAGGGCGGTCATGCCGACCGGGCGCAGGCGGGTGGAGGCGGCTTCGAGGGCGGAGGCGGTGCCGGTGCGGCCCTGCTCCCAGAGGTCGCGGGCGAAGCTGGTGACGAGCACGCTGTTGGCGGTGGAGACGCCGACGACCATGATGATGCCCATGAGGGCGGGCACGCTGAGCGGAGTGTGCGTTACCCAGAGGGCAAGGAAGGCGCCCGAGATGGCGAGGGGCAGGCCGCTGATGGCGGCGAAGGGCAGGGCCCAGGACTGGAAGTTGACCACCATTACGAGGAAGATGAGCACGGCGGAGAGGGCGAGGCCGCCGAAGAGTTCGGCGTAAGCGCCGTTCATGAGGGCGGCCTGGCCGGCGAGTTCGATGCGGTTGCCGGGCTTTTGTTGTTTGCGCAGCTCGGCGAGGATGGGGTCGAGGCGTTTGAGGATGGAGCCGATGTCGGTGTCCTGGGTGTTGGCCAGCACGGTGAGCGCGGGCAGCAGGGTGGTGCGGGAGACGCTGGCGGTGACCTTGCGTTCGCTGAGTTTGGCGAAGGCACCTAGCAGCACGGTGGGGCCGCCGGCGGCGGGGCGGACGGGCAGGCTGAGGAGTTGGTTGACGTCGATGAGGCGGGAGGGCGGGACCTGCACCTGGACCTCGTAGGAAGCACCGGCGACGGGGTCGGCCCAGAAGCTGGGGGCGACGGAGCCGCCGGAGCCGAGGGTGGTGAGCAGGGCGTTGGTGGCGTCTTGCGGGGTGACGCCGTAGCGGGCGGCGCGCACGCGGTCGATTTCGAGGTAGAACTCGGGCGCGCCGAGGACCTCGCGCAGGGTGACGTCGGCCGCGCCGGGGATGGCGCGGAGGCGTTCGCGGAGCTGGTTGGCGAGGGCGAGGTTGCCGGGCACGTCGCGTCCGATGAAGCGAATCTCGAAGGCGGTGGGCGCGCCGCCGGAGAGGGTCTGGCTGGTGGCGTCGGCGGGGCGGAAGAAGGACTGGGTGTCGGGAAACTTGTCTGCGAGCAGGGCGCGGATTTGTTTCATGTAGGTGGCGGTGGGCGCGTGGCCGGGGGCGAGCTGGATCATGAATTCGCCGTCGAAGGAGCCGGAGGAGGTGCTCTCGACCCAGGCGAGGTTGCCGAAGGCGGGCAGGCCGATGTTTTCCACGATGAACTGGAGGTCGCGGGCGGGAATGGTTTCGCGCAGGGCGCGCTGGATGTCGCCAAAGCGGCGGGCGGTTTCGTCGATGCGGGTGCCGGCGGGCAGGCGGACGAAGAGCTTCATCAAACCGGCGTCGGTGACGGGGAAAAACTCGCGGCCGAGGGTGGCCCACGCGCCGGTGCCGAGGCCGGCGACGGCGAGCACGAGGGCGGGGATGAGCCAGCGGCGGGCGAGGAAGCGGTCGAGCAGAGCGCGCTGGCGGAGGGCGAGGGCGTCGATAGTGTGCTCGATGGCGTGGTGAAGCTTGGCCAGGCCGCGCGGCGGGCGGGTGGCGGCGGCGCGTTCGGCGCGGACCTCGGCGGGCAGGAGCATCGCGGCCAGGGTGGGCACGAGGGTGCGGGAGAGCAGATAGCTGGCGATCATCGCGAAGATGACGGCGAGGGCGAGGGGCTTGAAGACGAAGGCGGCGGTGCCGGTAAGTAGGAAAATGGGCAGGAAAACGATGCAGATGCCGGTGGTGGAAACGAACTCGGGGAAGGCGACCTGCTGCGCGCCGGCGAGGATGGCTTCGCGCACTCCTAGACCGGCGGCGATCTGGCGTTTGATGTTTTCGATTTCGACCAGGGCGTTGTCCACCAGGATGCCGATGGCGAGAGCGAGGCCGCCGAGGGACATGAGGTTGAAGGTCGCGCCGGTGAGGTTGAGGCCTACGATGGAGCAGAGCAGGGCGAGCGGGATGGAAGTGAGGACGATGCAGGTGGCCCGCCAGGAACCGAGGAAGAGCAGGACAACGAAGGCGACGAGCGCGCCGACCAGGACGATTTCCTTCAGCACGCTGGCGATGGAGGCGCGTACGAAGATCGATTGGTCGAAGATGGGCTCGATCTTGAGTCCGGGAGGGGCGGCGGCGCGAATGCCGGGCAGGCGGCCGAGGATGGCGTCGACGATTTCGAGGGTGGAGGCGTTGCCCAGTTTTAGGACGGTGACGATGACGGCGTTCTGGCCGTTGAGGCGGGCGATATTGGTGGAGACTGCCTCGCCGTCGCGGACGTTGGCGACGTCGCGCAGCAGGACGAGGCGGCCGTCCACCGAGCGGATGGGGAGGTCGAGGAATTCGGGGATGGTGGCGGGGCTGGCGTTGAGGCCGACGCCGAGCTCGCGGGTGCCCTCGCGCACGGTGCCGGAGGGGAGGGTCAGGTTTTGAGTGGCGATGGCGCGGCTGACCTCGGTGGCGGAGAGGCCGTAGGCGTTTAGCGCATCGGGGTTGAGATCCACCATAATCTGGCGCGAGGCACCGCCGTAGGGCAGGGAAAGGCGGATGCCGGGGATGTCTTGCACCTGGCCGCGCAGGGCGAGGCGGGCCCAGTCAAAAAGGGCTCCATCGGTGAGGGTGTCGGACGAGATGACCAACTGGAGGATGGGGACGCTGGACGGGCTGGTTTGGACGATGAGCGGCGGGGTGGTGCCGGTGGGCATGCGGCGCAGGATGGTTTGCGAGATGCCGGTGACTTGGGAAAGGGCGCGCTCGATACTGACGTAGGGTTGGAAACGAAGCTTGATCAGGGCGGTGCCGGCGAGGGTTTCGGAGCGGACCTCGCGGAGATCGTCCACGTTATTGAGAATGGCGATTTCGGAGAACGAGGTGACCTTGGCGGCCATCTCGGGGGCGTTGAGACCGTTGTAGCTCCAGACCACCAGAAGCTCGGGGCTGTCCACACGGGGCATGATGTCGGTGGACATGCGCTTGGCGGCGAGCAGGCCGAAGAGCGCGATGAGGATCGCGAACACCGCGACGGTGTATTTATAGCGGAGGGCGAAATAGACGATCCACATGGCGGTGATTGCGGGGACGGAAACGAGGGAAGCCGGTTACGCAATCTACCGACGAGATTCCTCGGTTGATCGATGCATGGTGGAGCGGGGGCGGAGGCGGGGTTATCCTCCGGGCCGGACGGACTGCGTCAGGCGGCTTTCGCGCCTTGGGTGACGTAGGCGAGCTGCACGGCGTCGTGGATGGCCTCGATGCGGACTTGGATGCTGTCGAGGTATTCGTGCAGGCCGGAGGCGATCACGGTTTTGACGGCGGTGGTTTCCAGTTCGAGGCGGAGCTGACGGACCAATTCGTGAGCCGAGGCGGTGGCGGGGCTGGTGCCGCCGGCACCGATGCGTTGGAGGCATTGCTCGGCTTCGACGATGGCGTAGCGGATGCTGCGGGGGAAGGCGGGGTCGCGGAGGAGGTAATCGACGACGCGGGCTAGATCGAGGTCGCCACGGCGGGAGCGGCGGAAGGCCTCGAAGGCGGAGCAGGAGCGCAACACCGAGGCCCACTGGACCATGTCGAGGGCGGAGCCGACGGCCTGCACGCTGGGCAGGATCATGTAGTATTTGATGTCGAGAATGCGGGAGATGTTATCCGCGCGTTCGAGGTGGCGGCCGAGGTCGTAGAACCACCAGCCATCGGTGCGGGGAATCATGGCATCGGCGACGCCGTGGAAGAGCTGGGTCTGGGTTTTGATCCAGGCGAGGTAGTCGGCGGCGCCGATCTGGGCGTAGCGGGTGAAATCGTCGTCTTTGAGGCGGAGGTAAAAGGTGTTGATCGTCTCCCAGAGTTCAGCGGAGAGCTGGTCGCGGATGCAGCGGGCGTTTTCACGGGCGAAGTTGATGCAAGAGAGGACGGAGGAGGGGTTCTCCTTGTCGAAGAGCATGAACTCAATGACGGCGCGCTCGGTGACTTTTTCGCCGTAGAGCTCGTGGAATTTTTCGTCGGAACCGGTGACGAAGACGAGGGGTTCCCAGGCGCGGGGATCGTCGGCGTCCTGGCGGGATTGGAGGTCGAGGACGAGCTGGGCGTTCACCTCGACGATGCGGGCGGTGTTTTCGGCGCGTTCGAGGTAGCGGGCGATCCAGTAGATGAGGTTGGCGACGCGGCTGAGCATTTTGGGTGAAGTTGTTTAAAGGTGGTGGTTGCGGGCGAGACGGAGGCCGTGCTCACACGATGATTTTTTCCGGGACGGCCGGGGTGGCGTCTTCGTGGTCGGCGGCGAGGACCCAGGTGTCTTTGGAGCCGCCGCCTTGGGAGCTGTTGACCACCAGGCTGCCTTTGCGCAGGGCGACGCGGGTGAGTCCGCCGGGCATGATTTTGATCGTTTCGCCGTTGAGGATGTAGGGGCGCAGGTCGATGTGGCGGCCCTCGATGACATCGCCGCAGACGGCGGGGCAGCGGGAGAGGCCGAGGGTGGGCTGGGCGATGAATTTGCGCGGGTTGGCGATGATCTTGGCGCGGAATTCCTCGATCTGGGCGCGGGTGCTATGGGGGCCGACGAGCATGCCGTAGCCGCCGGCTTCGTCCACCGACTTGACCACGAGTTTCTCTAGGTTGGCCAGGATGTAGGCCATGTCTTTTTCGTCGCCGGAGAGGAAGGTTTCCACGTTGGGCAGGAGGGCGTCCTGGCCGAGGTAGAATTTTATCATGCGCGGCACGTAGTGGTACATCGCCTTGTCGTCGGCGACGCCGGTGCCGATGGGATTGCAAAGGGCGACGTTGCCCTTGCGGTAGGCTTCGAAGAGGCCGGGCACGCCGAGGAGAGAGTCGGGGTTGAAGACGGTGGGGTCGAGGTAGTCGTCGTCGATGCGGCGGTAGATAACATGGACGGGGGCGAGGCCGTCGGTGCGGCGCATGTAGACTTTGTCGTTTTCAACCACGAGGTCGGAGCCTTCGACGATCTCGATGCCCATCTGGCGGGCGAGGAAACTGTGCTCGAAGTAAGCGCTGTTAAACACGCCGGGGGTCAGCAGCACGACGGTGGGCTCGGGCACATGGGCGGGGGCCAAGTGGAGGAGCAGGGCGAGCAAGTCGCTGGTATAGGTCTCGACCGGGCGCACGCGGTAGTCGCGAATCAGATTGGGGAATACGCGCTTCATCACCTGGCGGTCTTCGAGCACGTAGGAAACGCCGGAGGGGGTGCGGAGGTTGTCCTCAAGGACGCGGTAGGTGCCGTGCTGGTCGCGCACGAGGTCGGTGCCGTTGATGTGGACGTAGAGGCTTTTGGCGACGGGGATGCCGACCAGTTCGGGGCGGAAATTTTTCGAGGTCTCGACCATCTCGCGGGGGACGATGCCTTCCTTGAGAATGCGCTGCTCGCCGTAGATGTCGGCGAGGAAGAGGTTGAGCGCCTCCATGCGCTGACGCAGGCCGGCTTCGAGGTGGGTCCACTCGTGGGCGGGGATGATGCGGGGGATGAGGTCGAAGGGGAAAATTTTCTCCGTGCCCTTGTTGTCTGAATACACGGTGAAGGTAACGCCGCGGTTGACGAAGGTCTGGTCGGCGGTGCGCTGACGGGCGAGCAAGTCGCTGATGCCATCCATCTGGCCGAAACGATCAAAGAGCCTCTGGTAATGCGGACGCGGCCGGCCGGGGGCGGCAAACATCTCATCGTAGAACTTGTCGGTATCGTAGGAGGCGAAAAGGTCGGACATGGCGAAAAGGTTAAAGTGAAGCGGGGCGCAGCGGGAGGGTGCG
>JAIXRU010000320.1 GCA_027485045.1 Opitutaceae bacterium
ATCTGCAAACACCGTGCGTATAGTCACCCTGCTGGTCCCGTTCACAGGCACGGCAAATAATCCGATCACAAACATCGTTCCCGGCTCAGGAGTAGCAAATACGTGGAGGATTGAGTTTCGCGATAATCGCCCTCCATTGATTATTACGCTCAACGCGTCGGCGAGTAATATAGAGCCCACTTTTTCACTTAACACCATCGCACTGCCGCCCCTGCAACCGCTCGCCACCGCCAAGGTGTGGCAACCCAACACCAGCCTTACACCGGTCGACGGAGCAGGCACCTGGAACCTTACCGGTACAAACTGGCGCAACACCACAGGAACGCTCGAGGCGTGGAAAGAATACCAGCAGGCAACCTTTGGTAACGGGGGGGCGCTGACTTCGAACCACGCGATTTCCCTCGCCCAGCCTGTGACCGTTTCAGAGCTCCGCTTCGATACTACCGGCGGCAACCAATATTCCATCACAAACCCAGGCAGCGGCAGCATCGCCTTCCCCTCGGTCGGGCGCCCCGTAATAAATGTTCGCACGAACGCGCTTATCTCTGCGCCATTGGAAACCGATGTGGGCTTTGATAAAACCGGTTCCGGCACTTTGCGCCTCGACGCGGATAACTGGTTAACCTTGGGAAAAATCAGGGTAATCACCGGTAAGTTGCAGATTGGAAATAATGGCTCAACCGGCACCCTAGGCGATGCGTCTGTCGAAGTCGCTGCGGGCGCGACGCTGACGCTACGCAAGGTCAACATCGCAGACAGTTGGTTCGACAACAGCGCTAGCGGCGACGGAGTCGTGGCCTTTGAGCTACGCGGCAACTTGCCCTTGACTCTTCGACCGGCCTACAACCCGCCTGCGCTGCTTACGCACAAAGGCGCGACTACGTTCTCCTCCTCCAGCACCAACGTGCAGCCCTCGTTAGCCATGGGCGCAGCCAATCTGCTTTCGCCCGCCAGCACCTTCACGTTCTTGAATGCCGTGCCTTCCGCTTCGACGATCACCTTGAATCTAAACGGTTACTCGCAAACTATCGGTGGATTAGAGGGGGGCGATACCAACTGTATCACCAACCTCGGAACAGCCACACTGACGGTAGGTGCGAACGGTCTAGACACCCACTACTCTGGTCGTCTCCAGGGCACCGGGCCTTTCGTTAAGACAGGCAGCAGTTTTTTACGTTTATCCGGCGACAATCGTGGTTACACCGGCAGCATTTCCGTAAACGCCGGTAAACTAATCGCCGACTCTTTACTCGCCTCGCCCATAACCGTGCGCAGTGGAGCGATTTTCACGGGTAACGGGTCCACCAACGGAAACCTTACCGTGCTCACCGGGTCCGCCCTTGAACTGCGCGTGTTGGATTGGAACGCATCCATCCCACCCTTCACTGCGGTCTCTTTGGTCGCAACCGGTGCCACCAGTTGGACAGTGAGAATTGATACCACCAGCTTGGGGAATTTCTCTGAGACCGCGCGCAGCTTCCCCTTGGCTACAGCCACCAACAGTCTGACCAATGTCACCCCAGCCAGCATCACCGTGTTTCCGATCGGTTTTCCCGGCAAGGGCGTCTGGTCCATCTCGACCACCGGTAACACCCTTACGCTAAACTATGCCCCTGATCGGCTTGCCGTCTGGACGAATGGCATTTCTTGGGGCGGCCTCAACTCTGCTCCTACCGCAGACCCAGACCGGGACGGCATGGTCAACATAGTCGAATACGCCCTGAATACGGATCCTCTTCAGCCCGTAGGAGGCACAGGCATCAACCTCGGCTTATCCGCCAATCCGAAACGACTTAAGTTGTCCTTCAACCGTATCGCCGACCCCGCGCTCACCTATGAGGTGCTCGCTGGCGTAAATATGGCTGCGTGGAGCGTGATATGGACAAGCACCGGCTCCAACAATGTCGCCGGATCCGTCACCGTAACGGATACCGTAGACCTTACGGCCACGACGAGGCGCTTCCTACGCCTCCGCATCACAAGATAACAACATCCTACCCGCCCCCTCAAACCGCATCAGAATCTGCATGGTTCCGGCTAAGCTACGTTTCCCTCAGCGCTCTGCTCAAATCGTTGGCGTGTTTATAGCCTAGGTGGTGAGCCACCGCCTTAACTTGCCATCCGTGCTCCTCGATCAACCTTTTGGCCTCCTCTCGTTTCAGCTTGCGGAAAAACTTACCTGGAGTCGTTCCGGTCTGTTCTAGAAAGAACCGTGACAAGGTGCTCGGAGACATATCCAGATAATCACATAGAGCGGGGACGGTGGCGCGAATCGCGAGATTCTTGGCGAGCCAGGCGTGGGTGAGCGCCCAGCGCACATCCCCTGCGGCAGGCGTGTGACGGCTGGCGCGCAGCAACTCCACCTCCATCAACGAGCGCAATGCGGATAAGGTGCGGGGGAGCGAAACATCGGCGAGGGACACCTCTTTTCTACATTGCACATGCACCTGTTCCAGAAAATCGAGCGGACTGTGCGGCAACGGGATTTGGGTGTGTCCTGCGTTTTTCGGAATCAGCTCGGCAATTTCCGGCAGTCCTCGCCACACCCACACCAAAACCATGACCGGGTTGATGCGATTTTGGCGTATGCTAAAAGGGGTTCCAGGCTCTACCAAAAGAGCGGCCGGAGCCCGCATCGTCCGGCTCTCGCCCCCAATCTCCACCACCACCGCACCGCGTAAAAGTACGAAGTAGTTCGTCCCCGGATCGGCATGCTTCGGCAAAGGATGCGTGGCAAAATCTCGCTCGCCCCACCCCAGATAAATCAAGGGCAAATCACCGCGTCCCGCCCAGTTCGGTCGTCCCGGAGGCGGACTCAGGGTGCCGTTGGCCACTTGAATCACAGAACTAGCATTTTCACTCATTTTACCGGTCAAGGCTACTTCAAGAGTCTTTAATTTCCAGTCCAATTCTCACAGCTTTTCCACTCAGTTTGAGACGATAACACACTGCCCCCTTTGATTGTTTTTTATCCTCCACACCCCGCCAGCAATTACCCCCACCACGATG
Source organism: Opitutaceae bacterium (assembly GCA_027485045.1). GTDB lineage: Bacteria > Verrucomicrobiota > Verrucomicrobiia > Opitutales > Opitutaceae > IMCC26134_A. Next base: position 3,010 of record JAIXRU010000320.1, read on the forward strand.
AAAACACTATCCCTCCAACAACCCGGTTCACTTATATGGTTCGAAGTTCCCACACCAGTCCCGGAGGAAGGCGAAGCGCTGGTCCGCGTCCGACGCTGCGGCGTCTGCGGCACCGACATCCACGCGCTGGCCGGCAAACAGCCCTTCTTCAGCTATCCCCGTCGCTTGGGCCATGAATTGTGTGTGGAAGTCGTTACCGCACCGGAGGGCAGCGGCCTGACGACGGGGGATCTTTGCGCCGTTGAGTCCTATTATTTTTGCGGCACCTGTCCGGCCTGCCGCTCAGGTAAGACCAACTGTTGCAAAAATCTCAAGGTACTAGGTGTCCATATTGACGGTGGTCATGCGCCGCTCATGTGCGTCCCGACCGCTAAACTGCACCCGGCCCGGGGCCTCATCCCGGACCAAATCGCGCTCGTCGAGCCTCTCGTTATCGGGGCTCATGGTATCGAGCGAGCCGCGATCCAAGCCGGTGAGCCAACCGTGATTCTTGGCATGGGGCCGATCGGCCTTGCCGCCGCGATTTTCGCCAAGGCAGCAGGTGCCAACTTAGTTTGCGTGGACATCCAACCTGAACGCCTGAAGTTCGCCTGCGAGACCCTGCAGCTCGGCACCGCCCTGCCGGCCGATGCCCACCTCGCGGAGAATCTCCAGGCACATTTCGGCCAGTTGCCTTCGGTGGTCATCGATGCCACCGGCAATCCGGCCTCCATGCGCGGCACTTTCCAAATCGCCGAACACGGCGGCCGTATTGTTTTTCTAGGTTTATTCGTCGGCGATCTGTGCTTCGACGACCCCAATTTCCATCGTCGCGAGCTCACGCTTATGGCCAGCCGCGCCGGCTTGAGCGGCACCTTCCGTGAAGTCATCCGCCTGATCGAGTCCAAACAAGTGGATGTGCTGCCACTAATCACCCACCGGTTTGACTTCGCCGATACCGCCGGACGCCTCCCGGCCATTCACCGCGAAGCAGGTTTGGTCAAGGCCATGATCAATTTCGATAACTTTGCCTAATATGAAAATCACCAAACTGGAACCCATTATCCTGCACGCTCCGGTCACCCGCGGCGGCATCGCCGACAGCACGCATAAGCTGACGCACTGGGGCGCTCCCGGTGTCGCCATTCATACCGACACCGGTCACATCGGCTACGGTTTTTCCGGCACCCACGCCCACCTGCCGACCGATCGCCTGATCGTGGACTGCATCATCCATAGCTACGGGCCGCTACTCATCGGCGAGGACCCTCAAGAGGTGGTCGCGCTTTGGGAAAAGCTGCACAAACAATCCGAGATTTATTGGGTGGGCCGCGCCGGTATCACCCACCTCGCCCTCGGCGCTATTGATATCGCCCTCTGGGATCTTAAGGCCAAAGCCGTTGATCAACCGCTCTGGAAACTCCTCGGAGGCTCCGCCAAAAAGAAAGTCGAAGCCTACAACACCGACGGTGGTTGGCTGAACTGGTCTTTGGAAACCATGGTAAGTGACTGCAAGCGTCTCGTGCAGGAAGAGGGCTACCGTGCCGTAAAACTTAAGGTGGGCGGCCCCAATCCACGCGAGGACCTCCGCCGCGTCGAGGCCGTGCGCCAGGCACTAGGCCCCGATATCCGCATCATGACCGATGCCAACGGGCGCTGGACCCTGCCCCAAGCGATCCAAACCGCCGGACGCCTCGTCGATTTCGACATCGCTTGGATCGAAGAACCGATCTACTTCGACGACGTCGAGGGGCATCGCCGCCTAGCCGAGACCATTGCCACCCCGATCGCCATGGGCGAGCAGCTCTACATGACTTCGCAGTTCCGTGATTTCATCCACGCGGGGGCCGTGCATTACGTCCAGCCGGACGTGGTCCGACTCGCCGGTGTCACCGAGTTTTGGCAGGTCGCCGACCTGGCTCGCAGCTACAGCCTGCCCGTCGTCCCTCACGTCGGCGACATGTGCCAGGTTCACCAGCATGTCTGCTTCGCCCACCCCGCGTGTTCGTTACTTGAATACATTCCCTGGCTGCGCGACTGGATGGATAAACCCGCCCAAATCGCAGATGGATACTACGTCGCTCCCGATGCCCCCGGCGCAGGCATGACGCCCAGCCGCAAGGCTCTCGCTGAAATCAACAAAATCTAACCATGACTCCTAATTCCAATAACCCCTTTCGCCTCGATGGAGAAATCGCGCTGATCACCGGCGGAGGTTCCGGCATCGGGCTGGGCATTGC
>JAIXRU010000055.1 GCA_027485045.1 Opitutaceae bacterium
ATTAATAAAATCAGTCTGATCCGAATGGCGCTTGGTTCGGGCGTAGGCCGAACATGATAGCATTGGTTTTATTTATTATAATTAAGCGTTCCCCGACGCCCCCTTTAATAAAGCGCCATACCGGACTCCACCCCGGTTTTGCCCGCGTGAAGCGATTAGAGTTGGGTGGTTTTCACCCGGAAAAACAGCTGCGGTGCGCTTTTGGTAGCCATGTATTCTACTTCCTCCGTGTCGTCCCCACGATCCCAGCTTCCGAGGACCTGCTCTGCGGGCAGGGTCAGCCAGTCCCGGAGATTCTCACTTTGCTGAACATCATAGGTAATGCCGTTTTTGCGTCGTAAAAAGGTCACGGTATAACGCTGACGCGCCGCATCATACTCAATGCGTGGCAATACAGCAGGCAGGTCGTTGGCACCCGCAGGGGTGGCGCCAAAAGAATAAGCCTGAAGCTTTTCGGGGTTCGCTTGCTCGGCAAGCGAGAGCCCGGCACGTGCGGCCCAACCGGCATAGGGCTCCGTCCACTGTACACGACTGAGGTTTACAGTAGAAAGACGCGTGTCGTCGCCACTCGTTACGGCGATGCCCGCGTGCGCCAGAGCGGGAAAAGAGCTGAGGCTAAGGGTATTGTGCGTGGTGTAAGTGACGCCGCGATCGGTACTGAATTCGCCCACGAAATCCGTTTGGCTGGGGTTGGCGACGTTGAGCCGCCGGGTCAGGCGCAGGGTGAGCGGAAGCGTGAGCGACGGAAACGTATAAACGGTGCTCAAACGGCAAACTCCATCGGCATCGCGCCGCTCAAAACGCAGGGAGCGGGAGAAGGGGTAAAAGCGGAGGGCAACATAGCGGGAGGTATCGGTATCGTTTTCCCGGATCATGAGGGCGAGTTCGTCGCCGTTTTTGTAGACTCCGCCTAGTCCGCTGGGGACCATTTCCAGGTAATTAATTGTAGCCGTGAGGGTACCATGGCCCACGTTGGTGCGCCTTAGAAAATGGAAACTGTCGGTATAGGTGGCGTCGAAAGTAGGCGTGTTACCGCGCCAGCCGTTGCCGCCGCCAGTAACGACGAACTGATCCCCGAAACGCGCGGTGTAACCAGGGGGACGGGAGAGGGGAAACTCACCGATGTCCACAAAACTCCAAGCTCCCGCCAAGGCACCCGACCAAGTGGAGTTGTAAGGTTGTTCGTTAGCTCCGCGCAGGAAAGGAGAGGCGGCCGGGAAAAGCGTTCGGCCAACCCCGGGGTCGGCTCGGCCTGCTCCGGCAAACCAGTCGCCCCCTTCGTAAGCCCCGAGGTCGGGATTGGTCACCCCATCGGCGGTGATGGGCAGGTCTTTGAGCGGGTAGCGGCCCGTGACCGCATCGCGCGGAAGGCTCGTATCGGGCACTCTGACCTTTATTGAGCGACCACTGCGCAAAAGCGCGCCGCGCGAGGTCGGGTCGATGCGGTAGTCGTTACCCGCTTTGTCCAGCATCAAGAAGGAGCGCGGATGCGTCGAGGCGGCCGCCGAATCGATGCCGTTAAACGTGGTGTAGGGGGCCCATTCTGAGCGATTTGTGTCATTCTTCAGGCCGGGGCCCGCACGTTCCGGACGGTAGCTCAATAAACGGGAGTCCACTTGGTCGACCGCGGTTATTTTCACCGGCCAATTGTCTTTGGTTACCGGATCAATGGGGGCGACCCCCTGGGTGACCCAGAGAAACGGGGAACGGCCCAGCGAGATATTATTGTGCAGCCGAGACAGTGCCCCGGTGGAGACGGGCTGGTCCACGCCTTTATTGCGCCAAGGGGTGGTGTACCAAGCGCCCGTGCCCTCGGCAAAAGCGGGGGAATGTACACTGTCGCCCGTGGCGTTGGCCCATATGCCGTCGTTGATCTCATCGCCGGCGCCGAAGACATGGTTGGAATGCTGCATTGTGTTGTTGGCGATTAACATGCCCGACCAGCCGAACACGGTGCCCGCACTGCCACTATTCGTGGCGGTGATGAGCATGGCTCGGCCGGTGCTTTGGCTGCGGCGGTCGAAGTGTACGTTATGATCGATGATATAATCGGCGGAGTTATTATCTATATAGAGGGCATTGCTATTCGCATTGAGGATGGGCGCGGTGGTGTGGAGGAGGTTGCGACTGATGCGGGTCATGCCGCCACCGCCGTCCACGGCGACATCGACCCGCTTGGTCGTGATCGCACCTCCGGTCCCGGTCACCTCCGCCGTGCGCTCGATGAAGCGGTAATTCCTCAAACCATAGATCACCCCATAATCGGTGGTGTTGTACATACCATGAAACAGGAAATTGTGATGCACGTCGGCAGCGTAGGCACCACGGATTAAAATCAAGGCACGCGAAGCATTGTAGATAGTATTATGGGCGACCTCGGAGCCAAAACCGATGAATGCGTTATTATTAGACATCGGCGTGGAGGCAGACAATCGTTCATTGCCGTTGACCACGGTCGTGGCCCAGCTGGGGTTCCAGAGATAGGAGTAGCCGCGTCCGCCGACATTGACGCCAGCGCCATCGGTCCCCCGATAAGCGACGTTGTGTACAAGATTGTTTACCGCCCGATTGCGTTCGCCAAACAGAGTCACGCCGCTGCCTGCCGCATAGCCGATCGAGTTTTTGCGCAACGTGTTGCCTGTGCCTTCAAAGTACAAGCCGGCCGCAGCGCGGGTATATTCATTTTCGTCGCCGATGGTCTGTGAGCCATGGGTGATGGCCTGGGCGCCATCGCGGTAGGGGTCGCGATCGACGGTGCCGAAGTGCGCGGGATAGAGAAAATCACTTTCCTCAATCAGATTGTTATCCGAACGCGAATCCGTGGAGAGGGAGCAGGCAAAAAAACGCAGGCCGAGGATACGATTGTTGTCCGCATTACGCAGGCGCAGACCGAAAAGGTTGGCCTTGGCCTCGATCTGCAGGGTGGCGGGGTCGAGCGCGACGGGGAGGGTCAGGTAGAGCGTGGAAGGTCGGGGCGAGGCGCTCGCCGAAGTGCGAAACCACTCCCAGTCCCCATCGAGCAGCGCGAGCGCACCCTCGAAAAACACGGCGGTGCCGGTGGCGGGTAGGTAGTAGGTTTTATTGTGCGCGGTGGTCGTCCACTTGGTGCTGAGCGTGACGCCGATTTTCACCGTGCCGGGAGTCGTCGTGCTCTCTGCGGAGTCGATGCGGCTGGTTAAGCCCATGCCATATTGCCCATTATTGCCACTGCCGAGCTGGTGCATCCACGCGCCCACGATGTTGCCCGTGGGGAAGCCGCCGGCGGCGACGTGGACGGTGAGCTGCTGCGGGCTGGTGGTGATCGTCGGATAGTCGGGGATCGTGCTACCGGTGAGGGCGAGGCGTGGCGGGGTGAGCAGTTCGTTGGTCGGGTTATTGGGATGGCGCGCCAGGGTGATCATGGTGCCATCGACAAAGAGTTGGTCGCGGCCGGGTTTGCCGCCGGGGTCGAGTGTCCAGGTCATTGCCGTGGAGCGATACACCGCCCGGCCGGCGCCCACTTGCGCGACCAGACTACCGTCGGAATCACTGCTCTGAACACGCGTCCAACCGGTGACAGGCAACGCGCCTTGGATCACGACCCCTTCGTAGGGCGCTCCAGGGGTATCCGCGCTGGGGCGGGGCTGCAAGGTGAGCCCGTTTTTACCGTTGATCTCGACTGCCTCGCGGTAAACCCCGCCGCGCACGACGATCGTATCGTTATTCGCGGCACGATTGATCGCGGCTTGGATCGTTTTATAAGGGCGCTCGCGGGTGCCGGTGGCGGTGTTGGCGTCGTCGATGCCATTTTGGCCATCCACGTGGTAGGTGGCGGCGCTTAACGCAGTACCGACGAAAATAGTTGATAAAAGTGCTACAAGAAAACGCAGCGAAAAGGGCACAGTACGTGACAGGACGGGTAAAGCTCGGGATAGCATTGCATTCAGTATACTTGCAAAGCACGACCATGAGCATGTGTTTTAGCGCATGGTTATTATTATTTTGAGCTAAGAGTTACTGATCGAGCAGCCATTTCAGTATCGGCTCAATTAAGACCAAAGCACCATCACCGTCTGAAATGTCGACCGCCTGGGAAAGCCGGAAACCACTGCAAGTAGTTCATATTAAAATCCTACCGCAGTTTAACTTGGGGTTCCTTATTATAATACTTTTTCACACTACACTGAAAAAGGAATCTAGCGATTCACTATTCTTGTGCGATTTACTAAATAATTACAAAGTATGGTCACGAGTGTCCGGTAGTAAGTTGTTTCATGCCAATAGTTTAAAATCATGTTCTGGTGCTGCTTCTAAATCAAAAACGGTCATGTCTTTCATAAATAATTCATTGATAGATACTTTCTCAAATGGCG
>JAIXRU010000106.1 GCA_027485045.1 Opitutaceae bacterium
CGCGCCCGGCGCAGCGGGTTCCCCTTGTTGCGCAAACTGCTTGATCCTCACGCCGGGCAAAACGGCTGGCGCCTGCAAATCGACTCCGACCTCTTGTTTTTCCGTCGGCCCGATACCTTGCTGAATTGGCACGATGCGCCCGCCGCACCACTACGGGCCGAGGATCTCACCAACGCCTATGGCTACCCGCTCGAACTCCTCGCTTCCCTCGCCGGACGTCCCGTGCCCGAACGCGTCAACACCGGCCTGCTCGGCTTGCGCTCGGAGGATATAGACTGGGAGCGAATGGAGTTCTGGTGCCGCACTCTACTCGAACGCGGCGGTCCGCAATATTATCAGGAACAGGCGCTCGCCGCTCTGCTCCTCGCCGGTCAGGACTGTGTCGTGCCCGATCCCGACGCTTACGTTTTGCTGCCCCGGCCCCCCGAGGCCCGGCTCTGCCAAGCCGTCATGCACCACTACGTCGCCGAATCCAAACGCTGGTACTTCCAGTCCAACTGGCGGCGCTGCCTGGCCCATCCGCCCGCGCCTAAACCGTGACCCATGCGCCTGCGCACCTTGTTTCAAACCGTTTTTGGCTGGCGCATCCTTTCCGGACCTTTTGCCGGCATGCACTACGTCGGTGAATACGCCGGCAGCCTTCTTGCGCCCAAACTGCTCGGTACCTACGAACGAGAACTGCATGCCGTGGTCAACCGCTTGTGCGCAGCGCCCCCGCTCCGGGTGGTCAACGTAGGTGCGGGCGAGGGCTACTACGCAGTGGGTTTGGCCCGCCGACTTCCCCGCTGCCAAATCCACGCCTTCGAGGCCTCGGAGCATGGCCGAGTCTTGCTCGCGCAGGTTGCCGCCCGCAATCGGGTGGAGTCGCGTATCCGTATTTCCGGACTTTGCACCCCGGCCGACTTGGTGGCCAACCTCTCAATCTCGGGCGGGGATTGGCTTGTCATGGATGTCGAAGGCGCGGAAGACATCCTGCTCGACCCCGTTCTGGTGCCCGCGCTGAGCAATACCCATATCCTGGTCGAGGTTCACGATTTCATCGACCCCGAGTTAGGTGCTAGACTTCAAAAGCGCTTCGCCTCCAGCCACACGCAGGAGGAAATCCGGGCCCAACCCCGCAGTCTGTCACAAATGCCCGGATTCTTGCGTTGGCTCGCCCTGACCCCGTGGCGCAAGCGCGTGCTCCATGCCCTCGACGAACAAAGACCCTCCGGCATGCGTTGGTTTGTTTTTATACCCCTAAAACCATGAGCCACCCTCCTCTGGTTTCGATTATCATCCCCTGTCATAACGCGTCCCGCTGGCTCGCGGAGACCCTCGACTCCGCCTTCGCCCAGACCTGGCCCAATCTCGAAATAGTGCTCATCGACGACGCCTCCAGCGATGGCAGCCTGGCCATCGCCCGCCGCTACGAATCGCGTGGCCTGCGCGTATCCACCCGCTCCACCCCGGGCGGTGCCGCCTCCGCCCGCAATCAGGGGCTCGACCTCGCTCGTGGCGACTACCTCCAGTTTCTCGACGCCGACGATTTGCTGGCACCCGATAAAATCGCCTGCCAACTCGCCCGCCTGGCCGACTTCGGCCCCACCACTGTGGCGACCGCCGCCTGGTCCCGTTTTCATCAAGCTACCGGGGAAGCAGCTTTCATAGCCCAGCCGCTCTGGCGCGACCTAAACCCTGTAGACTGGCTGACCACTTCCTGGCTCGACCACTGCATGATGGCCACCGCCTCGTGGCTGGTCCCGCGTTCGCTGGCCGATAGCGTCGGTCCTTGGAACACCCAGCTACACCCCAACCCGGTGGACGACATGGAATATTTTTCGCGCGTAGTGCTCGCTTCCGTCCAGGTGCTGTTTTGCCCCCAAGCCCGGGTCTATTACCGAACAGGCATCCCCGGCAGTCTCAGCCGCCAGCGTTCCGACGCCGCGTGGGACTCCATTTTTCAAAGTTTCTTCCTCACCGCCGACCGCCTCCTCGCCAAGGAAAACTCCGCCCTCACCCGCCTCGCCGCCGCCGCCGCCCTGCAAAGGCTGATTTACGAATCTTACCCTCGCTCCGCCCCGCAACGCGCCGACGCCTCCCGCCGCATCGCTGAATGGGGCGGATGCACCCTTCGCCCCGACGCCGGCCCCAAACGCCGCCTCCTCCAAGCCCTTTTAGGCTGGCGACTCACCAAACGCCTGCACGAACTTTTTGTGCCCCGCCACTGAACTTCGGATACAGCCACTGCGCACCCGCTTAACCAAGCATTAAACCCGCCGATGCCCTGTCCGCTTTCTTACGATTCCTGGGTCCGATCCTACCGCAACACCGCCGAAGGCAACGACGAGATCTTTGCCGCCTTTACCGCCGCCACCGCCTCCGACCCGCTCTTGGCCGCCCACCGTGCCCACGTCGAGGCTCACCAACTGGGCTTTGGCGAGGCCGCCTTTCACTCGCTCTGGGCCTGCCTGCTCGCGGCCGCAGCAAACCGCTTCGACACCGTACGCGCCTTGGAAATAGGCGTCTTCAAAGGGCAGATCATATCACTCTGGGCGCTCCTCGCCAAAACCCTTCCCGCCAAGCTTGAAATCCATGCGTTGACGCCTTTGGTCGGCAATCCCGCGCCCGGTCCAGGCCTTTGGCAACGTCTCCGCTACCGACTGGACCGCGCCTACCGCGAGCAGGTCAAAAGCGGAAACTTCTACCCCGACGAAGACTACGAGGCCATCGTGCGCCGACACTTCGCCCACCACGCCCTCGACTTCGACGTCATCCACCTCCACCGCGGTTACTCCACCGATCCGGTCATTTTGGGGAAACTCGCCGACGCCCGCTTCGAACTAATCTACGTTGATGGCGACCACCGCGAGGCCGGCGCCCGGCACGACTTCGCCAACTTCGGTGCCAAGGTCGTGCCCGGCGGCTGGCTCGTAGCTGACGACGCCGGCCACGATCTTCCCGGCAACACGTTTTGGAAAGGCTACCCCGGTGTCACCGCCGCCCTCGCAGAACTGAAACCGCTCGGCTTCGAAAATGTGCTGAACGTCGGACATAACCGCGTTTTCCAGCGGCGCGCCCACTAGACACCCGCCCCGAGCCATGGCCTTGATTCGTGTTTTTCTCCTCACTTGCCGACGCCCCGCGCTGCTTCGCCGCGCCCTCGACTCGCTGCGCGCCCAGACATTTACCGACTGGATCTGCGAATTGCACAACGATGCCCCGGAGGACGACACTCCCCGCCACCTGCTCGCCGAAATCGCCGATCCTCGAATCACCCTCCACCATCACCCGAGCAATTGGGGCGCGCTTGCCTCCTTCAACCACGCCTGCTCCGGCCCCGCCGAACCGTTTTTCTCCATCCTCGAAGACGACAACTGGTGGGAGCCCAGCCTGCTTTCCCGCCTGGTTGACGCGCTTCACGCCTACCCATCCGCCTCCACTGCTTGGGCTAACCTGCGCTTCTGGCGCGAAAACCCCGATGGCACCTGGACCGACGAACAGCGCACCCTCTGGCCAGTCCTCGACGCCCCTGTCGTGCCCATAGCCCTGCCCCAACTCATCCAATTCGACGGCCCGCTTCACTCCAACGGAGCCATGCTTGTGCGCTCCTCCATCGCCCACCAAAAACGGCTCGTGCTGCCCGCCGAGGTGCCCTTTGCCTCGATGGAAAATCTCCGCGAGCGTTACATGCCCGGGCCCCTGCTGCTCGTGCCCGAACCGCTCGCCCACTTTGCCCTCACCTGCACGACCGCCCGCCAACACGACCGCGCCCACTGGGCCCGCCAGCAAGCGCTTCTCGGCGCTGCATTTATTCAACAGCTCAAGCCACCTGACTCCGCCCTGCGCCACCTTTGGCACGCCCGGCGTGTCAACTCACCGCGCGCCACCTCCGGCCTCGTTCTCGCTGGTCTGTTGGCCCGCGATTGGCGCTTCCTCGCGCACGCCTCTCCCGGCGATTGGTTCGCTTTCGCCGCAGGCTTTTTCCGCCGCCCTTATGTCGGCTTGGCCGCACTTCGCGCCCGCGCCACCCACCCCGCCCTGGCCGCTCAGTTCACCTTGGCCAGCGAAGCGCTCGCCAAACACACCGCGCCCGAAATCCCGGGCCAGATCGCCCCCTTCACTTTGGCCACCCCGTCCGATCTTAACCCGGCTTGGGTCGCCGCTCACCCCATCCCGTGATCAAACGCGTTTACTTCGATCTCCTCGGCCAACCCGTCGATTTCCAAAATCGCTGGGAAGCCCGACTGGCCGCGTGGTTTGCCGCCACGCCGCAGGTGCTCGCACGCGTTTCATGTCCCCAAGAGGCCGATACGATTCTCATCCTTGGGCGAAACCGCCCTTGGGGCGAAACCCACATCCGCGGCCTAGATAAACTCTACCCCGAAAAAGCCTACGTCTGGGACTCCTGTGATTTCCCCTCAGGGCGACTCCCCGGCCTCTACACCGGGCTCCCCACCGAGTTGTGCGAACCACACCGCCACCGTTCCTTCGGTTATCCGTTCCGCTGGAATCCGCTCGTATACCACGCCCCGCTGGATCAGGCCGTTCACCTAGCCGGTTTTCGTGGCTCACTTACCTCCCCGCTGCGTGACCGTTTGGTGCAAAAACTGCAGTCCGCCGCCGGCTTCGATATACAACTGGTCCCGTCTATTTGGCTACGGATGGACGATCCCGCTTCCCGCGCGGAAAAACAAGCCTACGCCGACCACCTGGCCTCCTGCCGCTTCATCCTTTGTCCGCGCGGCAACGGTGTCTCCAGCGTCCGACTCTATGAGGCGCTAGAAGCCGGGCGCGTCCCGGTTGTGCTTTCCGATCGCCTAAGTCCCCCCGACGACCCCGCCTGGCATGGCTGCGTTCTGCACGTGCCCGAGACGCGTTTGACGCATCTGCGCGACATCCTGCGCGAAGCCGACCGCGACTGGCCGAGTCTCGCCCGGCGGGCCCGAGCCTACTGGGAGGCCAACTATGCCGATTCCGCCGTTCTTCCCAAGATTGGAAACCTGCTCGAACAACTAGGCCCCAAAGCCAGCCAGCCCGGGATCGCCCATTACTTTAGCTATTCTCGTTACGCACTTCGCCATCTCGTCCGCGATTTAAGTCGTAAAATTCCACGCTTTCCCAAGCGCTCCCGATAAGCGCCCACTCGCCATTCCCGCTCCGCTCATGCCTAGCGCCCGCATCCTCATCCTCACCAACTCCCCCCTCTGCCGCAACCCGCGCGTGGTCAAGGAAGCCACCACCCTTGGCCACGCCGGTTACGAGGTGACCGTGCTGGGCATAAGCAACCACCTGCCCTCCGTTGCGATCGACCGCGAAATAGTCGCCCGCTCTCCCTTTCGCCACCTAAGCGTCAACATGCTTGGCCACGAGGCCCAATCCACTCAGCGCCTCGCCGTCTGGCTTCGCCGCCTTCAACACCGCGCCGCCCGTGAGCTTTGCCACCGCTTTCACTGGCAACTCGCCGCCGCCCTAGGCCCCGCCGACTCCCTCCTGCGTGCCGCCCTCCGCCATCCCGCCGAACTAATCATCGCCCATAACGAGATTCCCCATTGGTGCGTCTCCCGTCTGATCGCCGCCGGTCGCCGTGTCGCCGCCGACATCGAGGACTGGCACTCCGAGGATCTCCTGCCCCACGAGCGCTCCGGACGACCTCTCCGCCTCCTCCGCGCCAACGAAAGCTACCTCCTTCACCACGCCGCATACACCACGACCACCTCGCACGCTCTGGCCGATGCCCTGCATGCTCGCTACGGAGGACGCCGCCCCGAGGTTATCACCAACTCCTTCCCTCTCGGCCCCTTCCTCGCTCGCCCCTCCCCGCTCCCCTCTCCCGACTCCCCGCTCCTTCCGCCGTCGTTTTTATGGTTCTCCCAAACTACCGGTCCTGGTCGCGGGCTCGAACTCTTCCTCGCCGCTTGGTCGCGCACCACCCATCCATCTCGCGTCGTATTGCTCGGCGAAGCCCGTTCCGGCTATCGCCAACGCTTACTCGATACCTTGCCTGAATCGTTCCGCGCCCGTGTCACCTTCCTCCCCTTGGTTCCACCTGATCAACTCCCGGCTCTTATCGCCCGCCACGACATCGGTCTCGCTCTGGAAAAAGACTTCATCGTCAACCGCGACCTCACCATCACCAATAAAATCCTCCAATACCTCAACGCCGGCCTCGCTATCGTCGCCTCCAATACCCGAGGCCAGCGCGAGGTGCTCGCCCACGCACCCGAAGCCGGCCTGCTCGTCTCCTTGCACGAGACCACCGCCCTCACCACCCAGCTAGACGCCTTGCTCGCAGATCCGGACCTCCTCGCCCGCCGCCGCCTCGCCGCCCGCCAACTGGCGGAGCAACGCTATTGCTGGGAAAAAGAAGCCCCCCGCCTGCTCGCCTTGGTCGAAACCGCCTTGCACCCCTCCCCGGGCTCCTCGCTCCCCGCTACTGGCTCCTAACTCCCATGCGTCGCGCGATTATCATCATTCTTATACTCTGCTCGCTCGGTTCTGCGCTTTTGCCCAACGCCAAGCGAACCGTTCGCCGCCTCCTGCGCACCATCATTCACCGGGTGCTGCTCCTGCGCAGCCGCCCCCTCTCCCTCACTAACGAAGTCACTCTGCTAGTCGCCCCCCACCAAGACGATGGCACCCTCGGCTGCGGAGGTCTGGTTTTCCAAAAAAGACTCTCGGGCAACCCGGTCCATGTACTTTACCTGACCGACGGCTCGGCCTCGCATCCTGGCCACCCCACCCTCACCCCGGAAACGCTCTCAGCTCTCCGTAAGAAAGAGGCCCGGCTGGCCAAATCCCGCCTCTACCTCGATTCCGCCTGCCTACACTTTCTTGACCTGCCCGACGGCCGGCTGCCTCACCTGGACGACTCCTCACGCGCTGAGGCCCTAAAAAAACTCGGTGCCTTACTCACCTCGATAACCCCCCGCACCCTCCTCCTGCCTTGGCGACAGGACGGCAGCTCCGAGCACGAGGCCGGCTTTTACTTGGTCACCGCCGCACTTGCTCAAATCGGACTGAGGCCACGCGTATTGGAATACCCGGTATGGGCCACTTACCGCCCCACCCTTTTGTTGCAAACCCTGCTGCCTCCGCTGCGCGTGCATCGTTTTAGTTTCTTCGGCTACGGTGCCCAAAAAGAATACGCCCTATCCTCCTACGCCTCTCAATTTAAACCCGTGCCACCGTGGACCGAGCCCGTGCTGCCGGCCGATTTCGCCGCCAGCTTCAAACGCGAAGAGGAATTCTACTTCGAACAAGCCCCATGAGTGCCGCCACCTCACCCCTCGCCCGCTTCCTGCACCGCCTCCGCTACGCGATCTACGGCAAGCGCGCCGGTCTGGGTCGCCCCGTGCCCCCCCGCGTCTTGGATAACGAATACAATACCGGGGCCTGGGATCATTTTTTCGGCCCCAGCGAACTCGCCCGCCACGAACTGCTGGTGCGGCTGATCCACCAGGCCCACCCCCGCCCTCGCCTGCTCGACCTGGGCTGCGGCTCCGGCCGCCTCGCCAGCCTGCTTCAGTCCGCGCAACTCACTGCCTACTTCGGCGTGGATCTCTCCATCGCCGGTCTTGCCCGCGCCCGCGCCCTGAACCTGCCCCATGGCAATTTCGCCTGCCACGATTTCGAGGAATGGACACCAGATACCGCCAGCTTCGATGTGATCACTTTCAATGAATGCCTGGGCTATGCAGCCGACCCACTCGCCACTGCGCTGCGCTTTGCCGTCACCCTGCCCGCAGATGGCACCTTGCTGGTTTCCCACTTCCGCGCCACCAACTACGCCGCCTTCTGGCAACGCCTCGGCCGCCGCTTCGACTTCCCGCTGCAACACGTCGTAACCAATCCTTCCGGCCAGTCCTGGGATCTGCGCCGCCTCGTTCTTCGCTCCTAGCCACTTATGCGGCGCGTCCTCATAATCAGCCCGCACTTTCCGCCGGTAAACGCGCCGGATATGCACCGCGTGCGTCTGGCCCTCCCCTACCTTCGCGGCTTGGGTTGGGAACCCACCGTGATGGCAGTCGCCCCCGAGACCATCGAGGGTGCCATTCTGGAATCTTCGCTGGAGCAGACTTACCCAGGCTCCATTCGGGTGATACGAGTTCGCGGCGTGTCCGCACGCTACACCCGGCCCTTCGGCTTTGGTTCTTTGTGGTGGCGCGTCGGCCGCGCCATGCGCCTGGCCGGTGATCGCCTGCTCGCCGCCGAACGATTCGACTTGGTATTTTTCTCCACCACCCAGTTCCCGACCTTCACCCTTGGCACTCGCTGGAAGGCGCGTTTCGGTGTGCCCTACGTTCTGGATTACCAAGACCCCTGGATAAACGAGCACTACGCCAAAACCGGAGCCCGCCCGCCCGGAGGACACCTGCGCTTCCTCATCGCCCAACTAAACGCCCGCCGTCACGAACGCCGAGCTGTGCTTGGGGCCAGCGCCTTGATCACCGTTTCACCAACTTACGCTCCGCAACTACTCGCACGCTACCCCGCCCTCAGCGCCAAAGCTATCCATCACCTCCCGTTTGGAGCCGCCGCAGAAGATTTGGCTTTCGCACGCACCCATACGCCGACGGTTCCGTTGGTTTGCGCCGAGCCCGGCGTCTGTAACGTGGTCTACGCCGGGCGCTGCGTGCCCGGCATGGCCCCCGCTCTTACCCTGTTGTTTCAGGCCTTGCGCGTCCACCTGGCGAAACCCGGGGCCACTCGATTCCACTTCCATTTCATCGGCACCAACTACGCCCCTGAGTCTCATGCCCGCCCCATGGTCTTGCCGTTCGCTGATCGTGAGGGCGTGGGCTCCTACGTTTCCGAACACACCCAACGCGTGGCCTACTTTGATGCGCTTCACTACATCGCGACCGCCGACGCCATCCTCATCCTCGGCTCCGACGACCCCGGCTACAACGCCTCCAAACTCTACCCCTGCTTGCTCGCCGCCCGCCCATTACTCTGCATCGCGCACCCGCTAAGCCCGATCTATTATACCGCCAGCCAATACACGCCCGCGTCCACCTTCGCCGCCCCCGACGAGACCAGTGACGAGCTCAAACGCCTTGTTACCACCTGGCTCGGCGGCGCTGGCTGCAACCAACTCCCCAGCATCAGCACCCGGCCATTGGCTTCACATTCCGCCGAAGCCATGACCCGGCGCTTGGTCGAAATTTTTGACCACGCCCACTTCATGCGCGCAGACTCAACTCCGTGAGCACTCCTGACTACGATTACAGCCCTCCTCCGAGCCAGAATGCATCCCTTCGTCTCTATCAGGCCGGGCTCAGTTTACTGCTCTTGGCCATAGGCTGGTTCGTGCTGCGCTCCGGTGGGGAAATCAACATCGGCACCGTACTAGGCCTTATCATCCTGGTAGCGGCAAGTTTCCCCATTTTACAGTGGGCAAAACTACGGCGCCGCTGGTTTCCGGCTTTCGAAATCTCCTGCCTCACCTGCGTGGCTTTTTACTCCATTCCTTTGCTTACCGGACACGAAGAGCTGCGAGCCTACCCTACCGCCGTGGTAAACGAATCCGCCAGTCTGGTGATTGCCTACCTATGTGCTGCGTTGATCGGTTTTAATCTGCAAAAACAACCCGTGCGCGCCTCCGCCTGGGCCACCGCCAGCTTGTTGCCACAAACAGTTTATCGCTACGTGCCGTTCGGGCTGGCGCTCAACACCCTGCACCTCTATCTGGAGGGCTACAGCAATCTGCTTCCCGCGAATCTCGAAGGCACCTTGCGCGCCCTGTTTTTCGGCCTCGGCACCCTGGCCGTATTTGTGCTCTCGCGGCTGCACGGTCTTGGTATGCTAAACGCACGCGACCGAGTCTTCTTCTTCGGCAACCTTGCCCTTCAAATCATCATTCTGTTTTCCCACCTCTACCTCATTCGTGGCATTTCTCTGCTTGCGCTCGGCCTGATTGCTTACGCCGCCGCCCGCCGCAAAATCCCCTTCATCGCCATCGCCCTCCTCCTGCCAGTGCTCGGCGTGCTCCACAATGGAAAGTCCACCATGCGCGAACTCTATTGGGAGGGCGGCCGTCCTCCCCCAACAATCAACCAACTCCCCGCGTTTTTCTCCGAATGGGTGGACTACGGCCTGACGAACCGTGACCAGAATGACCAACGCCTCCGCGCCTCGGTCTTTGATCGCGCCTCCTTGCTCCAGATGCTTTGTCTGGCGGTGGATCGCGTGCCCGCTTTCAAGCCTTACCTCGGAGGAGAAAGCTACGTCGATATCCCCGCCCAGTTCATCCCGCGCTTCGCTTGGCCCGATAAACCCTCCAGTCTTTTGGCCAACATCCGCCTCGCTTTATACTTCAACCTCATTGATCCCGACAACCCATTTAAGGTCTCCATCGCCTTCGGCATGATCGCCGAAGCCTACCTCAACTTTGGACCCTTAGGCGTTGTTTTTCTTGGTCTCGGCTTCGGACTTTTCTCCCGGCGCTTGGCCACCCTGTCGATTGATGTGCCTCAGTTTTCCGCCTTGGGCATCCTCATGATTCTGCTGACCGCCTGGAGCTTTCAGGCCGAATTTGTCATGGCCACTTGGGTGTCATCGCTTTTTCAAGCCGCCGTGGTCTGCATCGGCCTGCCTTTGGTTTATCGTAAGTTCACCTCTGGCTAATTCCGCCGATGCCTCGCTCCGCAACCACGCCCCCTCCTCGCCGCCTCGCCATCGTCGTTTCCCATCCTATCCAATACTACGCCCCGTGGTTCCGCCACCTCGCCCGGCAGCCGGGTCTGACAGTGCAGGTCTTCTACCTCTCCGACCACGGCCTCACCGCCCGCCCCGACGCGCAGTTCGGCACCGCCTTCGCCTGGGATACCGACCTGCTCTCCGGCTATACCCACCAGTTTATCCCCAATCTCGCCCCTCGCCCCGACGTCACCCGTTTCTCCGGCCTGCACAACCCCGGCCTCCGTTCCGCCCTTCGCGCCTTCGCTCCCGACGCCATCCTGCTCTTCGGCTACGCCTACCGCACCCACCTCGACCTCCTCCTCCGCCCCCCAGCCCCCATTATTTTCCGCGGCGACTCCCACCTCCTCGGCCTTACTAGCTCTACTAGCCGTACCAGCCCTACTAGCCTCTTAGCTCAGCTCGCTCCTAGTTCTCTGCTCAAATACCTCGCCCTCCGCCTCCTCTTCTCCCGCTGCTCCGCCTTTCTGCCCGTCGGCACCGCCAACACCGCCTACTTCCGCCACTACGGCGTGCCGGATAGAAAACTTTTCCGCGCCCCCCACGCGGTGGACGCCGCTCACTTCACCGCCACCCCCGAACGCCTCGCCGCCGCCGCCGCCCAACGCGCCGCCTTAGGCATCCCGGCCTCCGCGCCCGTCACCCTGTTTGCAGGAAAACTCATCCCGAAAAAACGCCCCGATCTCCTGCTCGCCGCCTTCGTCGAAGCCGCCATCCCCGGTGCCCACCTGGTTTTCGCCGGCGATGGCGAACTTCTCCCCCAACTCCGTGCCGCCACCACCGGTCTCCCCTACGTCCACTTCCTGCCCTTTGCCAATCAGTCCGCCATGCCCGCTCGTTACCTCTTGGGCGATGTCTTCGTCCTGCCCTCCGAGGGCCGCCACGAAACCTGGGGCCTCGCGGTCAACGAGGCCATGCACCTCGCCCGCCCCTGCATCGTGAGCGACCACGTCGGCTGCGCCGCCGACCTCGTCCGCCCAGACACCGGCTGGGTTTTCCCCGCCGGCGACCAAGCAGCCCTCGCCGCCACCCTCCGCACCGCCCTCACCTTGCCTTGCACCGAACTCGCCGTACATGGCCAAAACGCCGCCCGCCAGATAACTCGTTTCAGTTATGAAGCCGCGACCACCGGCCTCACCGAAGCACTCCAATCGCTCGTCAAATGCTGACCCGAATCACCCATTTCCTAGGACACCTCCCCGTGAAAGTCCTCCGCGGCATAGCCCGAGGGTCCTGGTTCTCCCTATACCCTCACTCCGCCTACTGGAGACTCGGCGGCAACGACCCCGCCGTTGAAGCCGCGCTCCTCGGCCACGCCTGCCACCCCGGTCTCGTCTGCTGGGACCTCGGTGCTCACTCCGGCATCTACGCTGTCGGCCTCGCCCGTCACGTCGGGCCGGGCGGTCGCGTCGAAGCCTTCGAGCCCGATCCCGTATCCTTTCGCCGCCTGAGCTGGCACGCCCGGCTTAATCGTTTACCCCAGCTTCAACTGCACCCGGTCGCCGCCTCCGCCACTTCAGGCACCGCCCGGCTCTACCAATACGACGGCTTCGGCTCCACCAGCTCTCACCTGCCTTTCCCCGGAGAAACCCTGGCCAAAGTCCCCTTCCGCGAGATCACCACCGTCGCCCTCGACGCCTGGGTTGCCACCGGTCGCATCCGCTCGCCCCACTTCATAAAAATCGACGTCGAAGGCCACGCCGTCCCCGCCCTGCAAGGCATGCGTCAAACCCTCGCCACTGCCTACCCCACCATTCTGCTCGGCGTGCACACTCAGGACGAACTGAACGGCTGCCGCGCCCTCCTCTCCGAGCTTCGATACACCTTCCAGCCCTGTTCCCCCGCCTCTTTAGTCGAGCTGGAAACCAACCCTTTCGGCGAACTCCTCTGTCTGCCGCCCACCGCCGCATGAAGATCACCCTCGTGCACGGTTTTTTCCTGCCCATCCCGCCCGTCGCCGGCGGCGCCATGGAAAAAATCTGGTGGCGCCTCGCCCGCGAGTTCGCCGCCCGCGGCCACGAGGTCGTTTCCCTCTCCCGCCGCTGGCCCGGCTTTCCCGACCGCGAATTTCGCGACGGCGTGCACCTCCTCCGCCTCCCCGGCCACGACCACTCCCGCCACCTCCCGCTCAACCTGCTGCTCGATGCCCTCTGGAGCCTGCGCGCCCTGCGCCACCTCCCTACCGCCGACATCCTCGTGAGCAACAACGTCGCCCTGCCCGCCCTCGCCCCGCGCCTCGCCCCCCGCGCC
>JAIXRU010000292.1 GCA_027485045.1 Opitutaceae bacterium
GGGCGGGCGCGGGCCGGAGTTTTTCGGCGGCATAGCCGGGAGTGTCGTAGTTGACGGGCCGTGACAGGGGGGGCGACGGGGGGTGGAACTTGCCGCTAAGGATGTCGTCCAGCGTCGGGTGGGCGCGGGGTTGCCAGGCGGGCTCCTGGTAAAACTCACGGGCGGGAGTGGCGGCGAAGGTGGCGAGCGGGGCGGCGAAAAGCGGCAGGGTAAGCAGGAGGGTAGACAGGCGGGACTTCATGGGGAAAGCGGGGAGGTGGGAACGGGGGCGACGGGGGAAAGCGAAGGCGGGGCGGGCTCGGGCCAGAACTGCGGGGATTTTATTTCGCCGCCGCGTTTGACGCCGTAGGGGTTCGCGGGCGTGGAGGACGCTGCGGCTGGCACGGCGCGCACGACAGCGGTGGCGGCGGTGACCGGGCGGCTGCGCGGCGAGAGCAGGACCGTCTCGCCCTTGCGCAGGTCCAGGCGGTACTCGCCCTCGCTGACGGTCTCGACGGTGAAGCGGCGCGCGCCGGTGGCCTCGACGGGGCCGGTCCAGTCGGCCACGCGCACGACGCACGGTTCGCCGGCCTCGCTGGTGACGGTAACCCAGGCGGTGCGACCTTGCTCGCGCGCGGCGCTGACGAGGAAGCCGCCCTCGGCGCGCAAGTCGCGGAAGGTGGCGTCGCGCCAGGTGGAAGGCACGGCGGGGAAGACGCGGATTTTTCCACGCCAGCTCTGCAGAAGGAGATCCATGGTGGCGGAGGCTCCGCTGAGGGGCGTCTCGATGACGGGGTTTTTGCCGCCGCTTTCGGTGTAGAAGGTGTTGGGGTGGAACTGGGAGATGCCGATTTTTCCGGTGAGGAAGGTGGTGAGCATGCCGAGCGCATCGTCGCCGAGGCCGAGCGAGGCGTAGAGCGAGGCGCCGCCGGTGAAGGAGTAGCCGGCGAGGGCTTTTCCGCCCTGCAAACCGTGCCAGTGGCGGACGGATTTCACGACGAGCTCGCGGTCGGCGGGCGCGTCGGGGTCGAGTTGATAGAGTGGATAGAGCGGGAGCAGGTGGGAGTAGTGGCGGTGTGACTCCTCGAGGGCCTGGTTGGAGGCGATGCGCAGACCGGTTTCGTCGGTCGGGTAGGGGATGAGTTTCTCCTGCAACTCGCGCCAGCGGGCGGCGTCGGGATCGGGGGCGCGGCCCGTGTGGCTATCGGCGAGGGTGAGGGAGGAGAGCAGCCAGCGGAGGAGGGCGAGGTTGTAGGTGGTGTCGGGGAACGTCGTGAAGCCCTTGTACTCGGGCGAGCCCATGGGGACGAGACCGAGGCGGCCGCCCTCGCGCGGTTCGAGCTGTTTTTCAAAGGCGGCGAGCATGGCCTTGGCCTTGGGTGTCCAGCGGGTGGAGATGGCGTTCCAGTCGCCGGCGAAGCGGAGTTGCCACCAGTAGTTGTGCAGGGCCCAGACGAAGTCGCCGAAGGTTTTGCCGCCGCGAAAGGAAGCGAGCAGCGCGTCGAAACGAGTGTCGAGGAGCGTGGTGTAGTTTTCACCCAGTTCGAGCCGGTTGCCGGCGTATACGGGCCAGTAGGAGAGCTGGACGTTTAGGTTCCACCAGAGGCCGGGCCATTGGGTGGTGCGGTAGAAAGGTCCGAGCACATCGAGCGCGGGGCCGTCGGGCCGGAGCGAGCAGGCCAGCTTGTACATCTGTATCCAGTAAAACGATTCGATGCGGGCGTCGGGCAGGGTGAGGAAGGCGCGGCGGTGGTAGGCGTGCCACCAGGCGCGGTGGGCCGCGAGCAAGCTGTCGCTAGGCGCGGCGGCGGCGGCGCGGACCTCGGCGGCGGCGCGGGGGCCGGAGCGGTCGGCGGCGGGCAGCTCGTTGGCGGTGGATACGAAGAGCCGGGACGAGCGGCGGTCGGCGGCGAACACCTCGTGCCAGGCGGTGGCGTGGTCGCCGCCGGCGAGCAGGGGTTGGACAACGACGGGCACGTCGTCGAGGCGGGTCAGGCGCGGGTCGGGATTGGGTTCGTAATTGCGTTTTTTGGCGTCGGCGGGGTGGGTGAGGGAGCGGGGCGAGGAGGGGAACCCGGGTAAAAATTCCCAGCGCCAGGGGGCGGGCCGGCCGTCGGCGGTGCGCTCGGTGGAGGTGACCTCGATCACGTGCACCATGCGGTCGCGGTGGGTCAGGGCGCGGAGGCGGAGTTCGCCGAGATCGGTCACGATGACGCCGGTGAGCTCGGCATTCCAGAGGTCCATGCGCAGGCGACCGTCCTGGATCTTGCCGGCGGGACGCAGGGCCATGCGACCGATGTCGAGGCGGGGGAAATCCCACATCACGCTGGCTCCGGGCACGCCGAGGGAGCTGGCGCGGTCGGGGGCCTTGCGGTGATCGGTGACATCGGCGCGGGCGAGGTGGAAGTCGAAGCGGTTATCGCCGAGGTTGGCGTAGGCCATGAAGCCGAGGTTGCCGTTGCCGGAGAAGGCGCCCTCGTTCCACTGGCGGGGGAGCTGCTCGAAGATGAGGTCCTGGCGGGCGAGGAAGGCGGGCCAGTCCACCTCGTCGCGGATCATCGGGGCGGGAGCGGGCGCGGGAGTGGCGGCGGGGGCCTTGTCCGCCGCCGGGCAGAGCGAGTTGCCGAGCAGCAGGCAGAGGGCAATGAGGACGCGGCGGAGGTTCATGGGGTTTTGGGAGAGGAAAGGATGGCCGCACCTTCGCGAGTGATGGCGACTTGGGTGTGGTCGGCGGCGGGCAGGGCGGAGGAGAAGGCGAGCGCGTCTTTTTGATCGGGCCAGGTGAGCGTGGCGGTGGCTTGAGCGGCGTCCCAAGTGATCTTCGGGAGGGGCTCGCCAATTTTGAAAGGGATCAGGGCGATGCGGGAGCGTAGCACGGTATCGCGGCGGTTGATGTAGAGGCGGGTGCGGGTGATGATTTGTTCCGAGCGCTCCGAGGTGTAGGTGCGCACATCGAGGCGGAAGGGTTGTTCGGTGGCTTTGAAGAAATTCCACATCTGGGGGCCGACGGTCACGGGCACATCGAGGAGAACGACCAGCAGGGCGGGCGTGCCGGCCGGGGACGGTTGAACGTCGGTCATGCGCCATTTGTCGCCGCCGGGGGCCTTGACCAGGACGGCGGAGGAGGGGTTGCCCTTGGGCATCTCGATATCGGCGAGGCGGACGCTGTTGGGCACCTGCATGACCCAGTCGTAGGCGTGTTCGCGGGCGTCGCCCTTGTTTACGTCGTCGAGGATGAGCGCGTAGGGGTGCGGGCCGCGCACGAGGCCGGCGGTGCGGAAGGCGGATTTGACGGGGTTGGCCGAGGCCACGCGCATGGTGGGGCCCCAGTTTTGTTTGAAGAAGTTGTCGCCCCAGAGGCGCATCTTGTAGTGCTGGGTGCCGCGAAAGTAGGCGACGATGGCGGGGTCGGTTTCTGGGGTGATCTGCCAGTTCACGGCATCGGGTATGGCCCATTGGAACTGGGTGGGGCCGACCCAGCCGTAGTTGTAAGCGGCGGTGAGATCGGCGGTGGCGAGCGCGCCCTGCGGGGCGAGGGTGGAACCGAGGAATTGGACGTGCGGCGGGTAGGCGACATCGGAGAGGCCGAGGCCGTCGATGCGGATGTTGGAGTGGTCGTTGGAGTAGCCGGATTTGGCGCCGGCCTCGACGCCCCAGAGCTCGCCGAGGGCGGCGAGGTAGAAGTGACCGGCATCGTGTTGCTGGTGGCCGATGGTGGAAAGATTGGCGCGGGCCTCGAAGTGCAGGAAGAGGGCGTCGGCGGCGGGGCTGGAGCGGGTGGCAAGCAGGCCGTGGACGGGGTCGGCGAAGTCGAGCGGGAGGTCGAGCACCGGGCGGAGTTTTTCGAATGGAATGGGGGCGGCGGGGTTGGCGGGGTTGGCGGGCGCGGCGGCGTTGGCTCCTTGCCAGTCGGCGCAGTCGTAGGGGGTGGGCCCCATGAGGTGGGCGGGGGTGAGCGGGGTGAGTTTGCGCCAGTTGATGCGGGTGAGGGGCTGGCCGGCGGGGGCGGGCGAGGCGGGTTTGGCGACGGTGGCTTCGAGCGAGCGCTGGTAGTGGGCGAGGTCGAAGGCGGCGAGATCGGGGCGATCCTGGCGCATGAGGTAATCGGCGGCGGCGGCGATTTTAGTCTTAGGGAAAAAGGCGGTGAAAAAATGGCCGTAGGCGAAGGGTGCGTTGCCCCAGGTGCCGTTGTTTACGGAGTAGTCGCCGGAGGGCACGACGGTCTGCGCCTGGGCGAGCGGGAGCTGGCGGAGATGCGGATGGCCGAGCTGGTTTTCGCCGCGCCGGGCGAGGGCGATGGCGGTGAGCATCGCGTAGTGAACGCCGCCGCCGATCTTGCCGTTGCTCTCGAAGATGGTGCCTTGCGGACTGAGGCCCCATTGGAGGTAGCCCTTTAGGGTGCGGAGGGCGGCGGGCTGGATCTGCGGGTCGTAGCCGGGCTCGCCCTCGATGGCCAGGGTGGTGAGGTAGTGTTCGAGGTCCCAGCCGGACCAGTTGGTTTCGACCCAGCGGGCGGGGCCGTTCATGCCGTAGGCGCGGCGGCCGGAGGTGGCTCCGGCGATGGCGTGGCGCAGGACGGCGCGCTGCGGCTCGGTCATCCATGGGGCGGCGAGGTCGTAGCAGAAGGCGAGGTTGTTGCCGCCGGCGACGACGAAGTTGGAGCGCCAATAATCCTTGGGGGCGAGCTGGCGTTGCTCCTGGTCGGCGACGTAGGCGTCGATGAAGGGGTTGCGCAACGTGTAGTAATTGGCGATGGCGGTGGCGATCTCGCGGCCGCGGGTGGCGTCGCCGTTGAGCTGGGCCTGGAAGGCGGCGGCGGCGAAGAGGTTGGGCAGGTAGGCGGTGTGGACGGTTTCGGTGAGGGTCGTTTTGTATCCGACGAACCAGTGGCGGGGCGGGGTGACGACGGTATTGGAGCCTACTTCCTTGGGGGGTTCGGGGGTGATGAACTTCAGATCGGCGGTGTCGCCGGCGACGAGTTTGGCGTAGATTTTACCCTCGTCGGAGTCGGGGTTGTAGAGGGTTTGGGCGAGCAGGAAACGGGTTTCGAGCAGGGCTTTTTGGCCGGTTTTGCTGCCCTCGATGCGGCGCTTGAGCAGAGGGAGGTCGGCGGGGCTGAAAAGGATGCGGGGATGGATGCCGGGCGCGGGCACGGGCGAGCCGAGCAGGGTGGGGTCGAAGCCGGTGAAGTCGTAGGCGGAGGCGGGGATTTCCGGGTAAACGGTTTCGGGGCCGTCGTAGAGTTTGATCTGCTCGGGGGTGGCGAAGTCGGTCCAGTGGCGCTGGGTGCGGAGGGCGGGGATGGCCTGGCGCAAGGCCTCGGGGTCGGCGAGGAACTCGGGGGTGTCGCGGGCGGGAGCGGGGGCGGCTGAGACGGGGGAGGGGGCAGCGGCTGAGAAGCCGAGCGCCAAGGCGGAGGAGAGGAGCCAATACCGGAGCGGGCGGGCCATTGGGGATGTTTTTAAAGGTTTAGAAACCAGGGGCTGGCGGGCAGGCCTTCGTCGGTGAAAAGCGAGAGGGCGCAGAAGTTTTGATAGGCGTAGGTGACGGTCGCGGGCTGGAAGCCGGCGGGCACCCCGAGGAGCAGGCGTTTGCCGTCGGGCGAGAGGGCGACGGAGGCGGGGGCCCGGGAGGTGCCGGCGGCGTCGCGCAGGCTGAGCGTGGGGGTGGAGGGGTCGCGGAGTTCGAGGCGGCCGGGGAGGTCGGCGAAGCTGATCTCGATCTTGTCGGCGACGCGGGTGGCCTTGGTCGCGTAAGGGCTCTGGGCTGCGAAGCCGGTCTGGCCGTAGGTTCGGGCGAGGGCGAGGCGGGCGAAGCGTTCGCCTACGGGCTGTTTGTTGATGGGGTGGACATTGCCGCGCTCGCCGTAGTCGAGGGTGACGGCGAAGCCGGAGTAGGCGTCGGCCACGGCAAAGGCGCGCTGCACCTCGCGGAGGGGCGCGTAGCCCTCTTTCTCGTCGGGCCAGTTGGCGGTGGGCGAGGAGAGTTGACCGATGAATACGGGCAGGTCGGGGCGCCGCCAGGCGGTGCGCAGTTCGGCGACGAAGGCGGGCAACATCCTGGCGTAGTCGGCGGGTTTGCCGGCGTTGTTCTCACCCTGATACCAGAGCGCGCCGCGCGCAGTGTAGGGCGTGACGAGGGCGAGCATGGACTCGTGCAAGCCGGCGGGGCGGGCCTTGGTGCGGTAGCCGTAGGGCTCGGAGGGCTGGGGGCCGAGCGCGGGGTCGGCCGGGTTGGCTTTTTGCCGTGCTGCGTAGGCCTTGCGGGCGGCTTCGTAATCCTTCCAGGCCTGGTCGAAAGCGGCGAAGTCGGACCAGGCGGCCATCTTTTTGTCGTGCTCGGCGAGCATGGCACCCATGCCGGCGGCAGTGAGGGCCTGGCGGCTCATCCAGGCCTCGATGGTGGTGCCGCCGTAGGAGCAGTTTACGATGCCGACGGTGACGCCGAGTTTTTTCTGGAGTTCGGCGGCGAAGAAGTAGGCGACGGCGGAGAAGTAGGGCGCGTTGGCGCGGTCGAACTTTTTCCACGAATACGGGGACATCGGGTCGCCGAAATAGGGGCGAAGGGGGATTTTGAGCTGGCGGATGCCGGGGTTGTCGGCGGTGGCGATGATCGTGGCGGTGAAGTCGGCGCACTGGTTGAGCCGCCACTCCATGTTGGACTGGCCGAGGCCGAGCCAGACCTCGCCGAGGGCGACGTCGGATAATTCCACTACGGTATCGCCACGGAGACGCAGAGTGGTGGAGGGATTGGCGGGGAGGGCGGGCAGGGTGAGGGACCAGCGACCGTCTTTGACCACGGTGGAGGCGGATTTATCGAGAAGCTCGACGGTGACGGCCTCGCCCTCGCGTCCGGTGCCCCAGAGATCGAGCGGCTTTTCGCGCTGGAGCACGGCGCCGGAGGTGAAGACCGGGGCGAATTGCGCGGCAGGGAGGGCGTGGGCGAGCGCGAGGAGGGCGCAAGCCAGGGCATGACGCCGAAAGGAGCGAAGGGTATACGGGGATAACATGGGTAAGCGGGCGTAGGGGGCGGCCTTTGCTATAAGAAAACAGCCTTTTGAGAAACGAAATTTGCAGGATTTTTCAATGATTATTTTATTTTGCGAAAATTTTCTAAACACTCAGTTCGATGGGCATGGTCCTCTTAAGATGTGCCCATCACTGTTTGCTTTGCGTCTTGTTAACCCCGAGCCGAAACCACTCCGCGACTCCGCTAGCTTCGTCTGATGTAGCGGATCGGCAGGGCCGTTAGATATAGGTAAGGCAAAAAACCTACAAACGCCGACCTGGTATCGTGGGCTTGGCCGCGTCTTGGAGTTTTGTGAAGTTTTCGTCACGCTTAACTTTCTTTTGCGAAATTTTGTTGTCATCAATACGGGAACGCATGTGCCTTGTTATCTATCACTTCCGAATAGGTAAGCCCATTCATGCTATCGCAGCGCCCAACACGCCCACTCTTCTCATGAAAACCATCCGCATTATATGCCTGTTCTTGGTAGGCCTAAGTGCTTACGGGCAACCCGTGATCCAAGTCAGCGGCACCACCTATTCTGCAGGGCAGACCGCAACGGTTCGAGCCAGTGCCGTGGTTTCTACCAACAACGCCGTGGTGGTCTCTTCCGGGGCGAACGTCACATTCCAGGCGGGCGACTCCATTGTGCTCAACCCTGGATTCTCCGTTCGGGCGGGCGGTTCCTTTACCGCCAGGCTATCGACCAACAAAGCCCAGTTCATCAAGCAAACGGTGCCGGCACGCATGGCACCCGGCCAAGTATCCCCGGTCTCCATCACGCTGCGCAACATCGGCAAAACCACTTGGGCTTCGGGCAGCGGCTTCAAACTCGGCAGCCAGTCCATACAAGACAATATGCTCTGGGGCAGTAACCGCGTTGCTCTCGCCACCTCCCCGACCGCTCCGGGCCAGGATCAGGTGTTTACCTTTAATATCACAGCTCCTGCCTCGCCTGGCACTTACTCCTTCCAGTGGCTCATGTTGCAGGAGGGCACCGAGTGGTTTGGCGAAAGCACTCCTCTGGTTTCACTGCGCATCGAATCTTATGTTCCCGGTGATAATGACGACGGTTTGCCCATTAGTTTCACCACCGACTCGACCAATACGGGCGTGCCGGACTCCGTTAAAGCCGCGCTCGGCCTCAATGTAACCACCCCCGCCACTTCAGTTCCCGGCACCTCGCAGGGTTATCAATACGACGAAATCAAGCGGCTGAAATCTGGCCCCGGCCGCAGCTACACGCCAGACCCCGAAAACAATATTGTAAGTCCATAATTTTACCCGCCGTGAAACTCTTTAAATATATTTTTGGCCTAACTCTTCTTTCCGCCGCGTCCTTGTTTGCTCAGGACGGCTGGCGTCGGGCGGTTCCGGACATCAGCCAATTGGCGCAGCCCCTTTCAGCCAAAGCAAAGGCCCCGCCGTCAAAGAAGACCTTGGCGGTGGCAGCGCAGCAGGCCCAATCGGTCTCAGCCTATTCGTTATCATCGGGCCTGACGGCGGCCGACGAGGTCACGCCTTATATTCAATCTATTGCCGATGGTTTGGGTAATAATCCGGTCCGCATTTATGAGTGGGTGAAAAACAATATTGATTTTACTCCCTATCACGGCCTGAAACGCGGTGCACACCTGACCGCTATTGAAAAGTCGGGCAACGACTTCGATACCGCCGCCCTCCTAGTCGCCCTGCTTAAGGCCAGTGGCTATACAAATTTTCAGTATCAATTTGGCCGTCTAAATTTTTGGCTGGAGCGTTCCGATGGCCAGGATGCCGTTCACTGGCTCGGCGTCGACAAAAGCCAAGTGCATAATTTTTTAGCAACTGCGGGTTGCACGTATGCTAGTTATGGCGATGTGCTGTATGATTCGGACCTAGTCCAGGTGTCCCATGTTTGGGTGAATTTGGTGATTAGTGGGACCACCTATGTATTAACTCCGGCGATTAAGTCGTATCGCTTGAACCAGCCGGTCAATTTGACCACCGTAGGTTATTCCAAAGACGCTGTGGTTGCCGCTGCCGGCGGCACATTGTCCAGCGTTAGTGCCACATCTTCTGGCACTTCCTACACGGCCAATTCCGCAGGCAAAGACAGTCTGCGCACCGCATTATCTAATTACGCTGGCGCGCTCTCTACGCTGGCACTATCCGACCCTGGACTTAACGGCAAATCGGGCGTCGAACTGGCGGGTGGTAAGACCATTATCCCTGAAATAATTAGCAGCTTGCCCACCAATGTTATATCTGGGGCTGTCCAAGCTTCTAGTGA
>JAIXRU010000087.1 GCA_027485045.1 Opitutaceae bacterium
GATCGAAAACCCCGAGCGCGCCGCCCAGCGCATGCGCGAGATCTACCGCCAAAAAGGCTACTCCGCCGACTGGATCGAGAAGCGTATGCGCGGCATCGCCATCCGCGACGAACTGACCGACGAATGGAAGAAGCGCGGGGTTAAAGAGCAGCGCGACTTCGCCATTCTCACCGCCGAGATCAGTCAGGCCACCTTCGGCATGACGCCGTCGGAATACAAAGATTTCAAAGCGCTCGCCTCGCCCAAGGACAACCTGCGCGACCACATGACCGATCTGGAGCTGATCTTCACCATGCTCGGCGAAGCCTCGACCACCGAGATCGCGCGCAAAAAAGACGCCCAAGGCCTCCCCGAAAACAAACAAGCTGCCCGGGCCGGCGGCACCATCGCCGGCAACGCCCGCCGCGAACTCGAAGTCAAAAGTGGCACCCGGGTCTCCACCCGAGAAAACTTCAAAGCCCTCGTTCAGCCCACTCCCGAGGCCCTTCCGGAGCCCAAGAAAAAATCCGCGTAAACCACGCCGCCCCCCCCACGGATGTCCGACCCCTCCCGCTAATTTACCACCCTGCCCATGCCCGCTCCCGATTTCGCCACCTTTTTTAAAACCGCCACCGACGGCCAGACGCCCTACCAGTATCAACGCCGTCTTGCCGGCGCCCCTGAGGACGCGAGCCCGACCGAGCCGTTTCCCTGCCAATCCCAGCTCATCAACATCCCCACCGGCCTCGGCAAAACCGCTGACTGACACATACCCTCATGCAGCCGCACGATTTTCCAAAGACCTTCGCCACACTGACCGGCGTAACGCCGTTCCCCTGGCAAACCGCCCTCTATGACCGCTTCATCAACGGCGATTACCCCGAGTCAGCTTCGCTCCCCACCGGTCTTGGTAAAACATCCATCATCGCGATCTGGCTTTGCGCCCTGGCTGCAAAACCTAACGCCACTCCCCGACGTCTCGTTTATGTGGTCAACCGTCGCACCGTAGTTGACCAGACCACCGCCGAGGTCGAGCGCCTGTGCAATTCGCTCAAGCAAAAGCCCGAACTCTCGGAAATCCGAAATACGCTCTCGTCGCTGTGCGCGCTCCCGCTGCCCACTCCCAGCGCGTCGCCCCTGGCCATCAGCACGCTCCGCGGCCAATTCGCCGATAACGGCGATTGGTGTGCCGACCCCGCCCGCCCCGCCGTAGTTGTCGGCACCGTGGACATGATAGGCAGCGGACTCCTGTTCAGTCGCTATACGCGCGGTTTCAAAACCCGCCCGCTTCACGCTGGTTTCCTCGCTCAAGACACCCTGCTCGTTCACGACGAAGCGCACCTTGAGCCATGCTTCCAATCACTTCTGGAAACCATCATCGCGACGCAGAAAGCCGATGCTGAACTGCGCAAACTGCACGTCATCGCCCTCACCGCGACCAGCCGCGCCGAAACCGCAAACAGCACCGCGCCATTCACGCTCACTGCTGCGGACCAAGAAAATGAAACGGTCCAAAAACGCATCCATGCCGCCAAACGGCTCTCGCGGATACCGCTCGGTGAGGCCGATACGTTGGACGCAAAGCTCGTGGCCTTGGCGAAAGCCAAACCCGCAGGCCGGGCCGTCCTCGTTTTCACTCGATCCGTCGCAGTCGCCCTGAAGGTCTTCGAAGAACTGAATAAGGGGGCGCACAAGGGAATGGTTGCCCCGCTCACCGGAACGATGCGCGGCAAGGAACGAGACGCGCTAGCCGACGAGAATCCCGTCTTCCAGCGATTCCTGCCCGAGAAAGATCGAGCCAAGAACATCGAAACACCCACCGGGACGGTCTTTCTCGTGGCTACCAGCGCCGGCGAAGTCGGCGTCAATCTCTCCGCCGACGACTTGGTGTGCGACCTCTCGACTTACGAAAGCATGGCCCAGCGCTTTGGCCGCGTCAACCGCTTCGGCCTCCGCGACGATAGTGAAATCATCGTTGTTCACGAAACGGATTTCGACTCCGCCAAACCCATAGAGGCCGCTCGCGAACTCACGCTCGCGCTGCTCCAACAACTCAAAGATTCCGCCAGCCCGGCCGCACTCGACACCCTACCCTCCGCTGCCCGCGCCGCCGCGTTTTCTCCGCCGCCCACCCTTCGCAAGGCCACGAATATCCAATTCGACGCTTGGGCGCTCACTACCATCCGCAACTCCATCGCCGCTCGCCCGCCCGTCGCGCCCTACCTTCACGGCGAAACCGAGTGGGCGCCGCCGGAAACGCACCTCGTTTGGCGCAATGATCGTGACTTCATACACATCCCCGCTGACACCATCGAGGGTTTTCTTGAAATCTTCCCCCTGCACCCGCGTGAACTCCTGCGCGACACCACCGATCGCATTTTCGACACGTTAGGTGATCTCGTCGCCGCCCGCCTTAAGTTAGAAGACGCACTCCCCGACGCCTGGTTGATTGACGAATTCGGAAGCGCGGAGAAACTTTCGCTCGTTCCCTTCGCTCTATCGGCGAGGCCTAAGAAAGACCGCTCTTACGATGAGGAGGCGCAGCTTAAGCTCGCAAAGGCGCGCATCACCGACGCCACCCTGCTCCTACCCGCCAGCCTCGGTGGCCTCGACCCGATGGGCATGTTCTCGACCTCCGCCAGAACTTCCGCCTCCGATTGCTCCGGTATTGATCGCCACGAAAGGGACACTCCGGACAACACCGCCGATTTCTCGCTCACCATCTCCGAAGAGGACGCAGAGGAACCGCGCTACCTACTCTGGTTCGCGCCGCCATCCGAACCCACCGCCAAGCGCAGAATCACCACCAGCGCTGCCGAGACACTTGAAGCGCACACCAAGGCTGTAACGGCCAACGCCACCGCGATCGCCAACAAGCTTTTCATGGAAGCCCCCGTTACTGGCGCCCCCGATTTGGGTCGCTGCCTCGTCGTCGCCGCCACCCTGCACGACCTCGGGAAAAACCGTGCCTCGTGGCAACGCAACCTAGGCAACCTGACCTACGACCCCACCAACCCGGCCACCATCTTTGCGAAGTCCGGCGGAAAGATGCGCCCGCGCAACATCGCCGAATATTACCGGCATGAGTTCGGCTCGCTCCTCGATGCGGAGCACCATCCGGACTTCAATACCCTGACCGAAACCGAGCGCGAGATCACCCTCCACCTCGTCGCGACTCATCACGGGCGCGCCCGCCCGTACTTCCCCATCGAGGAATCTTTCGACTACTCCGGCAACATCGCCGCCCCCGTCGTCGCCGCCGACACACCGCGCCGCTTCGCCTGCCTCCAAAAACACTTCGGACGCTGGGGCCTCGCCTGGTTGGAATCGCTCCTCCGTGCCGCCGACTACGCCGCCAGCGCCGGCATCATCGCCCCCTCCGCACCCACACTCGCGGATCGGCCCCCCGTTTCGGTTCCCGCCGCACGCACCCTAAACCAACCTTTCCCAACCCCTACCGCGACACTAGCGCTCAACCCCGCCAACCCCGGCCACTACTTCGCCTGCTGCGGTCTATTCGAACTCGCCGCCCGTCCCCGCCTCTACCCCGAAGCCGTCGCGTGGTTCGAGCAGACCGAGACCGGTTTCCGCTTTCACCTAGCGAACACCCCGCCGCTCACCGAGCTCCTCGAAAAAATCACCTCCGCCGAAATCACCGTCGCCGAGAATTCCGCCCGCGATGATGCAGGAGAACCGGACGAAACGGATACCGACGATCAGGCTTCGGAGGAAACCGAAAGCGAGAAAGAGGCATCTGCGCCTCCCCTGCGCGTCAGTGAGCCTTTCGATCTTCGCCTTGATTGGTGGACGACCGCATCATCTGCCACTTCCGCGCTCAAAGTTTGGGCAGGATCAATGAAGGTCCTCGGAATAGCACGCTCCATGAGTTACACCGTCGCGCAATCACTCGCTTCGTATCGGGCCGTCGAAAACATTCTCTTCGAAACCTGCCCAGCCTACGACCCCGCGAAGATTTCAGCGAACAAAGCGAAAAACGAGGCCGCTTATTTGCAGGCGTTTCGGAAAGCGGAAGAAAAGCAGGCCGAAAGTTTGAAAAAAGCGGAAACGGAAAAATCAGGAGACAAGCTCGAGAAGGAAAAAGCCAAGATCACCAAAAAATACCAAGAAGACATTCAGAAGGCTGAACTTAAACGCGGCTCAGCGAATCTTCTTAAGGGCGCTAAAAAGGAACCCTTCTACTTCGATGCCAACCGCGGCCCTAACTCGGACGCCCGTGATGTAGGCTTTTCTACCAACGACCTCCGCCTCGAAACCCTCGCCGCCCCCGCCGCCGAGTTCCTCACCCTCGTCGGCCTCCAACGCACCATTCCAGAGCCTTCACCGTCCGGCGACCGCCTCTTCGACTATCACCTCTGGCACAAGCCGGTTCCCCTCGCACTGCTCGCCGCCGCCATCAACGGCTTCACGGATGCGCGTCCGCAACCCGCGTTCCGTTTCGAGAGCTGGTATCGCACCAGCCAGCGCAAGCATAAGGCCTTCCTCCCGGCCAAACCGCTCTGAACTTTTCAACTCACTTCCCACACCACCAACCCAACACCCACCCATCATGAGCAACACCACCCTCGCCCAGTTCGACCACCTCCTCGCCGCCGACGGCCCCGCCGCCCTCGTCGTTCGCGAACACCTTATCCCCGTGGAAGGCGCCGACGCCGTGCTTTTCCCCGCCACCTACGCCAATATCGGTTACAACATCGATCACGATGAGCGCACCGGCCGCAATGTCTGCCTCATCGACAGCGTCGGCTCCCAAGCCAACCGCATTGAGCCGCTCTTCAAAGATGCCCCCTACTCCGCCCTCGTCCCGCAGATTGTGATCCAGGCGGGCGAAAAGGAAATCAACCTGCTCGACGCCGGACACCGCGCCGGCGATGCTCTCGCTCGTTGTTCCGCGCTCAAAGATGACCTCAAGGCCGCCTTCGTCGCCGTCCTCAAAGGCAACTCCGTCCCACTCGCGAAAATCGCCCCAACTTCGCTTGTCTTCGGCGTCTGGGATTCCCGCGACAGCCAGGCCAAGCTCCCGCGCCTTATCGCGTCCACCATCCGCGCCTACGACGTCCGCAAGCTCAAGCGGTCAGCAACATATATTGCGCCTGTGGACTGCGTCGCCGGAAAACTTCTATCCCCCGAGGACGCCGAGAGAGCATCGAAAGACAGCAAGAACCCGCTCTCACAAACCGGTCTTGTAAACGCTCTCGCCAATGAGACGCATGGCGGAGTGATAGCCGACGGTGGCATCCGCCGCGACGCCGTTCTCGCCCTTTCTGCGCTGAAACTGCTCCGCGCCGATAAACCGGAAAACACCACCAAGCTTCGCCGCTACATTCTCGGCCTATCGCTCGTCGCGTTCACCAAGCTGCCGCTCGAATACTACCGCCAAGGCACGATTCTCGTCCTCGACCCCGACCCTGAAAAGCAACGGGAGTTCAAAACCGTGCACGCCAACGGCACCCGCGCCAACGCTGCCATCACCCACGAAGCCGCCCTCGCCTTCGCCCAGGCCGCGGCAACCGATTTTGGCGTCGGCGAAAGCAAAGCCGTGCCCTTCGACGCCGCCAAAGCCAAAGCCGCTATCGACGAGGCCAAGAATAAGAAAAATAAAAGCTGAGATCACCCATGCCCACATTCCTCAAAATCTCCGTCCGCTTCCTGCTGGACGAGTTTGACGGACGCAGCGACGGCGGCGAACCGGAATGGCCACCCTCTCCACTGCGCCTATTCCAAACGCTCACCAACTCCGCCGGTCGCCTTGGCATGGCGACCTATGCTCCTGCCTTGGAGCATCTCGAAAAACTACCGCCGCCCACCGTCTTCGCCAGCAAACCCACCGCCGTGCAACCACGCTACGGAGTCACTTCCTATGTGCCAAACAACGACGGTGATTTGTGGTTTGATAAAGCCGACAAGGGTGGCGGAAAACGCGTGGAGAAAACTATTCGCCCCACCCGTCTCCCCGAAAACGCCATCGTCGCTTACTTGTGGGAAATCAACGGCGAGGTGCCTCCGCGTTTCTTGGATCAACTCCGCCAGCTCGCCCGCGCCATTTCTGCGTTCGGCTGGGGCGTCAATATGGTCGTGGCCGACGCCGTTGCCGTCGAATCAGACACCGCAACCGACACCAGTGGTGACACCGAAAAATGGTTTCCCGCCGAAGAGGGCACAGCCTCGCTGCGTATCCCTGTAAGCGGCACGCTCGCTGCCTTGGAGGAGCGCTACCAAGCGTTTCTTGCCCGCCTACCCACGGCACCCGACGGCAGCCAATTTTTCCGCCCCGTCCCGGCGCTCGAACACTTCCGTGTCCTTCCCTATCGCCGCGCATCCGACCCCATTAATCCGCCCTTCGCCATCTTCGCGCTGCGCCACTTGGACGACTCCGGGTTCCGCGCTTTCGACCCCGTCCGCCGTGGCTTGCACGTCGCCGCCATGCTGCGCCATGTCGCGGGCACGTCTGACATTGCTCGCTCGCTCGGCTGGAACAGCGCCCGAATCGCTAGTCTCATTCACGGCCACGCTGATGAAGAGCCGTCCGCGTCGCCGAACACACGACTCCAGTTCCTACCGCTGCCCAGCATCGAATACCGGGGCGAAGGCAAAGCCCACGTCGTCGGCCCCATTCGACGCGTCCTCATCTCCGCGCACGGCCCCATGGAGCGCACCGAATTTCGCAGTCTCACGCAGCGCCTGGATGGACTCGAATTGATTGACGAAAAAACCAACGCCCCCGCCGCGCTGCTCTCTCGCATTCCCGATTCCGACAAGCTCACCAGGGATAACTACCTGGCACAATCGGCCACTTGGGCCACCGTCACCCCGGTTATCCTGCCCGGCTACGACGACCCGAGAAAACTCCGCCAGCGCCTTCGTGAAAAATCCGGCCTCTCGGCCCAAGAGAAAAACGCGCTTGTGGTAAAGCTCGACCAACGCATCGAGCACCTCATCCGGAAGGCACTTCGCCAAGCCGGATACACCGAGCCAATCGCCCGACATGCGCAACTAGACTGGCGCGACTCCGGTTTCTTGCCCGGTGTTGATCTGGCTAGCAGCTATATGACCGGGGACCAGCACCGGCGTTTCCGAAAGCTCCACGTCCGCATTAAGTTTCACGACGAACACGGCGAGCCACTTCACATCGCCGGTCCGCTTTGTCTCGGAGGCGGCAAATTCTCCGGCTCCGGCCTTTTCGCCGCGATAAATTAACCTACGCCGCCCACTTCGGCCTCGGCCTCTTCACCCCCGTTCACCCATGAGCCGCAACCATGTCTGGGTCCGCTCCGACACCCCGCCCAAATGCACCCTCGACCGCTGGGCCAAGCAGGCCCTTGTCGCCAAGGCCGAGGCGTTCATCGCGGATTTCTACCGCCCCACCTTCATCCAACCGCCCCCCGCCGATCCCCAGTTCAACTACATCGTCGCTTTCTCCGCCCGCTGGCACGGCGCCTACCTCCTC
Source organism: Opitutaceae bacterium (assembly GCA_027485045.1). Lineage (GTDB taxonomy): Bacteria > Verrucomicrobiota > Verrucomicrobiia > Opitutales > Opitutaceae > IMCC26134_A. Next base: position 7,445 of record JAIXRU010000087.1, read on the forward strand.
TTCACCGCTCATTACGCCTGCCCCGGGCCCAACGCACTAAGCCCCTCCTTCGAAACCAACTTCGCCCGCCTCGGCTACTTCGCCCGCGACCGCTTCAACCTCTGGGCCCGCCGCCACAATGACCAGTGGATCGTTCTCGCCAGCGCCCTCACCCTCGACGCCGCCTTCGCCGAAATGCGCTCCAACCCCTGGTTTAATTTCTGATCCTGCTCCCTTAGCAGCCCACTTCGTCCTCGGGCTTTTTGTCCCCGCCCTCCCATGACCACCACCGCCTCATCATCGTCGCCAGCCACCAATCGAGGACGAATTCACGGGTAAGGCCTGCCCACCTCCCCCCCCACGTCACCGCCCATGGACTATCACGAGATCAAACTTCTCCTCGATCTTCCGGCGGTTCGATTGATCCGTGCCCACAACGCGCCTCTCGTCCTCGGGTTCATGCAGCGGGTGTTCAAATCCGCCCAGCGCGTCTCGCTTCCCGAGGGTCAGCTCCGCGCCTCCCTCGAAGCCTTTCTCGACGATTGTCGCGAAGGCGATCCGCTCGCCTATCCCAAGACCGCCGCCGAATATCTCGCCGACTGGTGCAACGATGACCTCGGCTTTCTCCGTCGCTACTACGGCTCAGACACCGACGAGCCACTTTACGAACTCACCACCGGCTCCGAAAAAGCCCTGCTCTGGCTCGATTCGCTGCGCACCACCCGCTTTGTCGGCACCGAGTCGCGCCTCGAAAGCGTTTTCGCCGGCCTCGACGAAATCCTCAAATTCTCCGACGACGATCCCACCCGGCGCATCGAGCAACTCCTCGCTGAGATCGCCGAGATCCACGCCCAGATCGACCGTATCCGCGCCACCGGCAAGGCCGAGGCGTTTACCCCCGTAAAAATCAACGAGCGCTACGCCCTCATCCTCTCGACCGCACGCGAACTGCTCGCCGATTTCCGCCAGGTTGAAGATAATTTTAAGCGCATCGCACGCGAGATCGCCGAACGCCACGCCCGTCCCGGCGTTACCAAAGGTGCCATCGTCGGGCATCTCCTCGATTCGCACGACGCCCTGCGCAAATCTGAACAGGGCCAGAGTTTCTTCGCGTTTTGGGAGCTGCTGCTTTCCCCCGAGAAACAACTTCGCTTTCAAGAGCAGGTCGCACAGGTGTCCGCGCTCGCCGCCCTCGATGCCGACAACCGCGACAACGTCCTCCTGCGTCACTTCGTCAGCCACCTTTTACGCGAGGGAGAGGGCGTCGTCGAATCCCACCAGCGACTGTCCGCCAATCTCCGCCGGGTCCTCGACACCACGCATCTCGCCGAACGCCGGCGCATCGGAGAACTCATCCAGGAAATCCGCCATGGCGCAGTCGCTCTGCGGGCCGCCCCGCCAGGCGAAGCCAACTTTTTCGAAGTGCAGGTCTTTCCCGATGTCTTCGGCAGCCTGGGTCGGCCGCTGTGGCAGGCCCCCGAGTCCGTCATCTCACGCGGACCCATCGAGGAAGAAACCGGCGCACTCAGTGTCGAGGACCTGCGGCGTTTCCACTCACTGCCCGAGCTACGGCTCCGTCAGCTCAGGGAAAACGTCGAAGCCTGCCTCGCCACCGCCACCTCCGGAGCCGTGACTTTGCCGCAAATCCTGGAGCGCTTCCCTCCACGCGAAGGCATCATGGAGGTTATCGGCTACCTAATCGTCGCCTCCGACGAGACACGGCACTACATCGCCGAAGACTACGAAGAGATCGTTGAATGGGGACCGGCCGAAAACCCCCAACGTTGGCGCGTGCCCCGCCTGCTCTTTTCCCGAAAATCATGAACGCCATCGAAAACGCATTCCCGCCCGTCGCCTTCGTGAAGGCCCGCCTCTTCCGCGAACCCATATACCGAGAGGACACCGAGGACTGGCTCGTGCTGCGCGGCCATTATGATGAGATACGCCGCACCTTCCGCGAAATCGGCCAGGAACTGGTCTTCGACGAGGCCGAGGGCTATGCCTTCATCCGTCAGCTGGAATTCGAGGGCGAAGAGCGCGTGCCGCGTCTCGTCCAACGCCGTCCGTTGAGTTATGCGGCGACGTTGCTGCTCGTAGCCCTGCGCGAAGAGTTTTTGCGCTTTGATGCGGCCCCCGGCGACTCCACCCGACTCGTTAAATCCCGCGACCAGCTGCGCGATCTCATCGCCGATTTTTTTAATGAGACGACAAATCAAGTCCGCGACTTCGGCCGGCTTGATGCCGCGATCAAGGCCCTCGTTGACCTCGGCTTTATCCGCCCGCTGAACGCCACCTCCGGGCAGGACGCATTCGAGGTCATGCGAATCGTCAAAGCCCGGCTCGGCCCGACCGATCTGGAAACCATCAAAGAACGCATCCTCCGCCATGCCCAACCAGGAACTTGATTTTCCGCTCGCCGACGGCTCACTCCCTCTGCCCGGCTTTCGCCTGCGCCGATTGGAGATGCTCAACTGGGGCACCTTTCACGGCAAAGTCGCGGCGCTCTACCCAGCAGATCGATGGACCCTGCTGGTTGGCGAAAACGGCAGCGGTAAATCGACGGCGGTGGACGCCCTGCGCACGCTTCTGGTGCCCCCGCGCCTGCTCAACTACAACGACGCCTCCGGCGAACAAAAACGCCGTGACCGCACGCGCCGTAGTTACGTGCGCGGCACCTGGGCGACCTCCAGTCAGGAAGAATCTTCCGTCGCCATCCCCCAAAACCTGCGCCCGCCCGGGGAGTTCTCTATCCTGCTGGCTGTCTTCGGCAACCAGCACACCGGCGAAGCCGTGACGCTTGTGCAGCTTCTCTGGGAACTTAACGATAAAATCCACGAAACCTACGCGATTGCCCGGCTGGATCGCACCATACGCGAGCACCTATCCGAGCTGGGCCAAAGCCGCGACCTTAAGAAGACACTGAAACCACGTGGCTTTGATGTATTCGATAGTTTCAGCGCTTATTCCGAGGTGTTTCGCAATCGTCTCGGTATTCCCAGCGAGACCGCGCTTGAGGTTTTCAACCAAGCTATCGGCGTTAAGGAGGTCTCCGACATAAATCCCTTCGTGCGCCGCCACATGCTCGAAGGCGCTGATTCCGTGGACTTTATCCACAAGAGCCTGCGCCCGCATTTCCACGAACTCGACGCTTGCTGGAAGGCCATCGACAAGGCTGAGAAACAAATCTCCGCGCTCGCCCCGGTCGTGGCCTGCCGAGACCGCATCGTGGAGTCCGACACGAAACGTGCCGCCCTCGAAGCCCGCCTCGAACTCGCCCCCGCTTACTACGCCCACCACCACCACACGCTCGCCGAGCGCGAGGCCGGTGCCCTCGATGAGAAACTTAAGGCCGCCCGCATTCGGGAGGAGGAAATCAAGGTCCAGCACACCCGCGACGAAGCCGAACGCGACGCCAAGCTCCAGGAACTCGCCGCCGACACCACGGAGCAAAGCATCCAACGTATCGTCCAGCAGCTCGAAACCCAAGACGAGCGCCTCGCCGCCCGCAAAAAACAATGGGGCGTCTTCAGTGGACACCTTAAAGCCCTCGTGCTCGACCAGCCGATAGAAACCGCCGACCAGTTTGCCCACGTCCAGAAAACCGTCGCAGCCGACCGCGGTCCGACCGATGCCAACCGCGATGCGACCGACAAGAAACGGGTGCGCCTCCTCATGGATCAGCAGGAAGCCTTGAAACAAAGGGGCGAAATCTCCGAAGAACTCGAAGCGCTGCGCAAACACCGCGTGCTCATCCCACGTGAGTTCGTCGCGATCCGCGCCGCGCTCGTCGCAGCCACCGGCATTGCCGCAGAGGACCTGCCCTTCGCCGGAGAGCTGATCGAGGTGAAGGCGGCGCACCGCGAGTGGACGGGCGCGATCGAGCGCCTTTTGCACTCGCTCGGCGTCTCGCTCCTGGTGCCCGAACGCCACTACCTCGCCGTAGCCGATTTTATCAACGGTCGTCACCTCGGTCTGCGTTTTACCTTCCTACGAGTGCCGGCGCAGGCACCTGTAGGCGCCCGCAACGACGTGTTGAACGATCCGACCCGTGTGCCCGGCCGGCTCAATTTTCGCGAAGACCATACGCTCGTCGATTGGCTCAAGGCCGAGATCGCTCGGCGTTTCCACCACGTCTGCTGCGCGTCCGTCGAGCGCCTGCGGGAAGTGGAATTTGGCATCACCCGCGAAGGCCTGATCCGCGAAGGCGGCTCGCGTCACGTCAAAGACGACCGGCGCGCCGTCAACGACGCTTCGAACTACGTCCTCGGCTGGTCCATTGAAGACAAGATCAAGGCACTCTCCCGCGATTTTGACGCAGCCGAGGCCAAGGCCGCACAAGCCGCCAAACACGCTGCCGAAGCCGAGGGACAGGTGAAGAAACTCGTAGCAAAACTCAAGGCCATCGACGGCCTGCTCACGTTCGAGACTTTTACGGACATCGACCTGCGCTCGGTGCAGAAAGAAATCGCCCGTCTGATGCAGGAGAAGCAGGATCTGGAATCGAGTTCCGGCCACCTCAAGACCCTCCGCACCCAGCTCGAGGAGGTTCGCAAACGGCTCGCCCAACTCGACGAGGAGACCAAGCGCCTGCACCAATCCATCGGCCAACTTGAAAAGTCGCTCCGCGTACTCGATGAGTTAATCGCCGGCCTCGCCGAAAAGCTAAAGCCGCACGACGGCTTCGATCCGGCGGAGCACGAGGACGCTTTCCGCAAACTCCAGGACACTGGCGCGCTCACGTTGGATAACATCCGCGATATGGAATCGCAGGTCAGCGGACGCCTCCGCCGCCAGATCAGTCAGCAGCTCGCCGCCGCCCAGAACGCCGTCAACGAGATGCTCCCGCATATGTCCGGCTTTCTCCGCGACTACCCGGAGTTCTCCAACGACCTTAAAGCCGAGCCCAGTTTCGCGGGCGATTTCGTTTCGCTTCGTGACCGGATCGAGGGACAAGAATTAAAGGAGCATCGCAAGCGTTTCGAAGAGTTTCTCGGCACCAATCTGGTGGGCGACATGGCAATGTTTCACACCAAGCTCCTGGAGCACGAGAAGCTCATAAAACACCGTATCGAGTCCGTGAACGGCGCGCTGCGGAAAATCGCCTATTCCGACAGCACGCACGTCCAGCTCGTCGCCTCCGCCACGCGCTCGGACGAGATCCGGCAGTTCCGCGCCGAAGTGAAAGACTGCCTCTCCGGCGGCATCAATCCTTCGGCCGAGGATCGGCTGCGCATCTTCGGACGCATTCGTGATCTGATAAGTAAGTTCGAGAAAGACGACGTGTGGACGCGCCGCGTCACCGATGCGCGCAATTGGATGGAGTTCGGCGTGCGCGAACTCGCGGACGTCGATGGGCGCGAGGTAGACTACCTCGCCGGCTCCGCTGGCAAGTCCGGCGGGCAAAAAGCCAAACTCGCCTTCACCATCCTCGCCTCCGCCATCGCCGCCCAATACGGCCTGCTCGGCGGCGGCTCCGGACGCGAGGCCGATACCTTCCGGTTGGTGGTGATCGACGAAGCTTTCGCCCGCACCGACGAAGCCAACTCACGCCGCGCACTCGACCTCTTCAAATCGCTCGGCCTGCAACTGGTCGTGGTCAGTCCCTTCGACGCCAAGAGTCGCATCGTCGAGGACTACGTGGACAGCTTCCATGTGGCAGCCAATCCAGAGAACAATAACTCCAAGCTCCGCCGCGCCTCCCGCGCCGAATACGAAGAGGCGCGCCAAGTCTCACCGTCCTCCTCGACTACGGCAGCCTCCATTGACGAAACCTCCGCAAGCCATGCTTAGCCCGGACGACATACGCACGGCTTGTCGAAAAAAATATCCGGCGTTTCTGCGCGCGCTGGTCACCGGTGAACCGTTTTTCCCGCTGGAAATACGGTTTGGACGACCATCGACGACGGCCGCGTGGGCGACATTGCAAAACGAAATCTCCGCTCTCGCTCAGGCCGATTTTGGCTACCGCATAGACTGGTCCGAAATCAACACCCGCCAGTGGGGCCGCCAGCGACTACCCGAGCGCGTGTGGTTCGAACACGAGGCGGATTATCTGCGGCTCATTGCCAAGATCGAGGAGGTGCGCCGCTTCCGCATGAACGTCGAGCTGATACGACGCCATTGTCCCGAGTTGGAAAGCTGGCTCGCTCCGCATGTGCTACGCATCGTCGAACATGAGGCAGTGTGGCCAGACACGCTCCAAGTTTGCTGCTACTTCATCGAGCATCCGCGCCCGCAACTCTACGCCCGTGAGCTACCGATTCCCGTCGGCACAAAGTTCATCGAGGAGCATCGTCCACTGCTTCGCAGCCTGCTGGATTTCCTGCTCGGCCCTGGACGTATCGACGTCTCGTCCGAGCACTTCGAAACACGCTTTGGACTCCGCTTCGACGAAGCGTTGGTGCGTGTCCGCGCTCTTGATCCAACCCTAACCGAAAGGCTGCGTTTACCCGTGACCGACATGGCACTCCCGTGGTCGCAATTAAAGCAACTCGATTGGGAGGGCCTGACCGTGGTGATCACGGAGAACAAAATGACTTTTCTTACGCTTCCCCGAATCTGCGGCGGTCTCGGTATTTGGGGTGGTGGTGGGGCGGCGAGTTTACTTGAAACGGTGCCCTGGCTCGCCCGCTGCCGAATCTATTACTGGGGGGACTTGGATGTGCACGGCTTCCACATCCTTTCGAGGCTCCGAAGCGCACACCCACACACGCGCAGCGTCCTAATGGACGAGGCCACGCTGACTCGGTTCGAAGCGTATTGGAAAACAGCGGGCACGGCCACCTATGAACAAATCGTCGCGCTCTCTTCCGACGAGCAGGCGCTCTACGCACGCCTTCGCGACACCGGCAAGCTACTGGAGCAGGAGAAAATCAGCCAAGCTTATGCAGTCGAAGCGCTTCTATGTGCTATCGGCAAGGATGAATCCCAACTCTGAAACAACATGAGCACCGCGTCTGACTCGTCCGCTGACCTCCTCCCAGCGCGCATGCTCAACGAGTTCGTCTATTGCCCGCGGCTTTTTTACTACGAGCACGTCGAGGGCATTTTTCTCCACAGTGCAGACACCCGGCGAGGGGCAGCCGAACACACCCGTGTAGATGCCGGCAAAGGGGAACTACCCGAACCTGTCGGTCTCTCAACCAAGTCTGATCCCATGGAGCCAGATCTTCCGGATGTGTCGTCAGGTGCCGCCCCTCCCTCGACGACATCCGGCGCCGCCCCAGAAGTTATCCACGCCCGCTCCGTCATGCTCGGTTCCGCCTCTCTGGGAGTAGTCGCAAAGCTCGATCTCGTCGAAATCACCCTGGAGCCTTCCCTAGATCTAGGCGACAAACCGGGACTCGCCGGTGCAGTCTGTCCGGTGGAATACAAAACTGGCGCGCCTCGCGAAGGCGAAAACGGCCGCACGCTCTGGGATGCCGACCGCATGCAGCTCGGCCTGCAAATCCTCCTCCTTCGCGAAAACGGCTACAATTGTTCCGAGGGCGTGATTTTTTACCGGCAAACCCGCCAACGCGTGCGCTTTGTTCCCACCTCCGCCGACGAGGCCTGGATTCGCAAGGGCATCCTCGCCGCCCGTGCCTGCGCGCGCGGCCCCATCCCGCCACCGCTTGATCATTCGCCCAAATGCCCGCGCTGCTCACTCGCTCCGGTATGCATGCCGGACGAGACGCAATTCCTAAGCGAATCCCGTCCTGCCGAAGGCACTGCCAACGCTCGCAAATCCACGGTCATGCAGCTCAATTTACTTGGTGTCGCGGGCGAAGCTGGCGAAAACGCACCAACCGCCGATCCTGCGGCCCTCGCTGCAATCCTCGGCATCGACGACCCATCCTGGACCCACCTTGCAGAAGCACGCCTTCCCCGCCCCGCCAGTTCCGGCGAAGTGCGGCGTCTCATGGCGCCTGACGTGGATACGAAGGTTTTGTATGTGAACACCCCCGGCGCATCGGTCTCGCGCAAAGGCGAAACGATAGTCGTCAAGGATCAGGGCGGCCCTCTCGCCGACGTGCGTATCAAGGACCTGCACCACCTCGCCATTTTTGGCTCCGCCCAAGTCTCCACCGCACTGGTTCAGACACTCTGCGAAAAAGAGGTTCCGGTATCCTATTTTTCGATGGGCGGCTGGTTTTACGGACTCACCCGCGGCCATGGTTTGACGAACGTGTTCACACGCATCCGGCAATTCGCCTTCGCCGCCGACCCGGATAAGGCCCTGCCCATTGCCCGCCTGTTCATTTACGGCAAAATTCGCAACCAGCGCACGCTCCTCATGCGCAACCATATCGAGCCGCCGCCCGTCGCCCTACGCGCCATGCGCAACGCCTCGTCAGCCGCGCTTCTAGCCCCGAACCTGCAAACCCTGCTCGGCATCGAGGGTGCCGCCGCCTTGGTTTATTTCCAAAACTTCAGCGGCATGATCAAAGGACGCGCCCAGGAGGACGATGAGTTGCCTGGCCTGGAAGAAACGGTCTCCACCCGCGTGCAGGATGCACAGAAAGAGTTCTCGTTCGATTTTAAGACGCGCAACCGGCGCCCCCCCCGCGACCCGGTGAATGCCATGCTGTCGCTCGCCTACAGTCTTCTCGCGCGCGATTGCACGGTGGCTTCCCTCGCGGTCGGCTTCGACCCTTATGTCGGTCTTTGTCATCAACCCCGCTTCGGCCGACCGGCGCTCGCGCTCGATGTGATGGAAGAGTTTCGCCCGCTGATCGCCGACTCCGTCGTCCTCACCGCAATCAACAACCGCATGGTGACCCCGCTCGATTTTGTTCGTGCGGGCGATGCGGTTAACCTCACCCCCGAAGGGCGGAAACGCTTTTTTCTCGCCTACGAAAAACGCCTGGGCGACACGGTCACGCATCCACTTTTTGACTACAAAGTGAGTTATCGGCGCGCCATCGAACTCCAGTTCCGTCTGCTCGCCCGCACCCTGACCGGCGAAATCGAATGTTACATGCCCTTCATGACTAGATGAAGCCGTAGGGTCGTCGTTCGCCGACGAGCGCTTGCGCGTCCGCTTTCCACCACCATGAGCCGCCTAAACTACATCGTCACCTACGACATCGCGAACCCGAAGCGCCTGCGCAAAGTGTTTAAGGCATGCAAGGACTACGGTCTTCACCTGCAGTTGTCGGTGTTTGAGTGCGACCTGTCGGCGGCGGAGAAAATTGATTTCGAGAGCCGCCTGCGCAGGTTGATAGATCGGGAAGAAGACCAAGTGCTTTTTATCGCGCTTGGCTCCTCGGAGAGCCGGGGTGAGCGGGTGATTACGGCGCTGGGGCAGAGTTATTATAAAGTGGATTTACCCTGCTTTGTAGCGTAGCCCTTTGGGATGCGAAAGGGGGATGCCCCGAGCGTCCCGGTTCTTTGACATCACCCATGCGAGCGGCCAAGCGATGCGACCCGCCGCACTCGCGCTCGCATTATTGAGCACAACGAGTTCCGTAAGAATCAGGATTTAAAATCAATTCCTTCAACAGAAATCCGACGGGCTCTCGCAACGCCCCTCCCCGCGCCCTGGTCAGCAATAATATACCGCATGACCTCCATCCGCGCCCGAAACGGCGCGGCCCCATTGAAGCATCCTAGCTGCGGCGGGGCTGGATTGCACAGATGTCCATCCGCGCCCGAAACGGCGCGGCCCCATTGAAGCTTATGCCGGCCTCTCCTTTGGCACCGCATCTCCCACCATCCGCGCCCGAAACGGCGCGGCCCCATTGAAGCTACTCGAATGGCGAGAAAAGCCAGGCTCTCCAGCAACCATCCGCGCCCGAAACGGCGCGGCCCCATTGAAGCCGC
>JAIXRU010000046.1 GCA_027485045.1 Opitutaceae bacterium
CCCGTCTTTCACCTTTTTCGCCACCGCCGGCAGCGTCGCCCGCCTCGGTGCCACCCCGGTCTTCGTCGACGTGTGCCCCGCCTGTTTTAATCTCGACCCCGCCGACGTCGCCCGCCGCATCCCTCCGCGCACCCAGGCCGGCATCCCCGTCCATCTCTTCGGCCAGGCCGCCGACATGGACGCCCTGCTCGCCCTCGCCAAAGCCCACAACCTCGCCGTCATCGAAGACGCCGCTCAGTCATTCGGTGCCAAACACCGCGACCGCTGCGTCGGCACCCTCGGCGACTTCGGCACCTTTAGTTTTTTCCCCTCCAAAAACCTCGGCGGCTTCGGCGATGGCGGCCTGGTCACCACGAACCGCGCCGACCTCGCCGAACGCGTGCGCCTCCTCCGCACCCACGGTGCGAAGCCCAAATACTACCACGCCGAAGTTGGCGGCAACTTCCGCCTCGACGCCCTGCAAGCCGCCCTCCTCCGCGTAAAGTTGCCCCACCGCCACGCCTACGCCGCCGCCCGCCGCGCCAACGCCGCCGCCTACACCACCGCCCTCTCCGGCCTGCCCGGCATGACGAGTAACGCACCTTCCACCTCAGCCCCGTGTGTCTGCCAAGGCGGCTCCACCCCCTGCCCCTCCGCCTCACCTTATCCAGACACCCGCCTCATCCTCCCCACCGCCGTCACCCCCGGCGAACACATCTGGAACCAATACACCCTGCGCGTCCCCGGCCCCGGCCGCCGCGACGCGTTGAAAAAACACCTCACCGCCGCGGGCATCGGCACCGAGATCTACTACCCCTTGCCGCTACACCGCCAGGCCTGCTTTGCCCACCTCCCGCCGGTCTCGCTCCCCGTCTCCGAACAACTCGCCGCCGAAGTTTTAAGCATCCCGATTTTCCCAGAATTATCACCCGGCGAACAAAGCGCTGTTATTGAAGCGATCAGTTCCTTCAATCCCTGACGGCCCGACCCCCGACCCGGTATCAGATACCGGAAAAGGAATGGATAGCTTCAATCACCCGCTCTTGTTCGCTTACGCTCATCGTAGTAAAAAAAGGCAATCGCAGTATCCGGTCGCTCAAATCCTCGGCGACCGGACAATCCCCCCTTTTACCTCCATAACGGCGCCCATACTCGGAAAGATGCAGGGGTTGGTAATGAAACACGGCCAATATGCCTTTTCGTTTCAAATGTAAGATCAGGGCACGACGAATCGCTTCCGAGGGAAGTATAAGATAAAACATGTGCCATGCCTGCTCGCAGTGCTCCGGCACCAGCGGTAGCCGCGCACCGTTAGCAGCTGCCCAACCAGCCAACCTCAAAGTGTATTGCTCCCAGATTGCCCGTCTCCGGTTTTGAATCTCCGGCCATAACTCCAGTTGGCCATAAAGAAAGGCCGCGAGCACATCACTCATCACGTAACTGCTGCCCACATCCACCCAGGAATACTTGTCCACCTCGCCACGGAAAAACCGCGCGCGATTCGTGCCTTTTTGGCGGATGATCTCCGCCCGTTCGAGCAGGCCGGGGTTGTTGACGAGTAAGGCCCCCCCCTCGCCACAGGTAATGTTCTTGGTTTCGTGAAAGCTCTGAGTCGCCAAATCACCAGAAGTCCCGAGCCAACGCCCCCGGTATTTTCCAAACAATCCATGCGCATTGTCCTCCACCACCGCGATCCCTTTCTGCCGTGTGAGCTCCAGGATGGCATCCATCTCACACCCCACGCCAGCGTAGTGCACAGGCACGACCGCCCTTGTCCGCGCGCTTAGCAATGAGGGAAGTACTCTTTCATCGAGATTGAGTGTGTCGGGTCGTATATCGGCAAAAACCGGCACCGCACCACGCAACACAAACGCATTGGCCGTCGAAACAAACGTGTAGGCGGGCACGATCACTTCATCGCCGGGTTTCAAATCCAGCAGCAACGCTGCCATCTCAAGCGCGTGGGTGCACGAGGTCGTGACCAAGGCTCGTCTCACCCCCATTACCTCCTGTAACAGTCCCTCGCATCGTCGCGAGAAAGTCTGCTCACCCGCGATCTGCCCGAGCCCGATAGTCTCCTGAATGTAGGCGATCTCATGGCCCACCGTCGCAGAGCGATTAAATGGGATCGAAGGCAGGTCGTCAGGGGTGGGCACGGTCAACTCAGGGTTGTAGCGAGACTGCTAAAGACAAGATCAGCCCTCGTAACCGGGGCACCCTCAAACTGCACCTCAACCAAAAGCAGCGAATGATCGCCCGCCAGCACACGCACGCCCTTTCCGGGGACAATCTCCACCACACGACCGGGGACCCTGCCCGCATAAACCGGCGACACCGCAGGCGGCTCGCAGAACCAGACCCTTACGCACCGGTCACCCGCGAAACAAAATGCGCCGGGATACGGCGCCGCGCAGGCGCGGATGTGATTGTAAACCCGTACCGCAGGATCGCTCCAATTAATCCGATTATCTGCGGGCAACCGCTTACAAACGTAACTCGCCTCAGCTTCATTCTGAATCGTCCGCCTGGCTGTGCCCGCAAGCAAAGCAGGCAGGGTGCGCTCCAACACGCGCAAATAGGCCTGGGTCACTCGCTCCATAACGGACGCGATATACTCATCGCGCCCAATCTCCACCCGCTCCTGTTCAATCAGCAGTCCCGCATCCACCGCATCAGCCATCTCGATAAGAGAGACGCCCGTAGCTGTCTCACCGTTGATCATGGCCCAAACCGTCGGCGAAAACCCCCGGTAACGCGGCAACAACGAGTCATGAAAGACATAGGCACCCAACTTAGCCCTCGACCAGACTTCCCGCGATACGAGATAGCGCCAGCTCACCGCGAACAGAAGGTCGAAGATCCCGTCCGCAAAGAGGGTGGTAAGCTCGACACGCTTGGCGATCACCAGACGGGCACCCGCGCCCGCGACTGCCGCCTCCAACTCCGGCATATAGTCCGGCTCCCATGACTCGCCTTGAAAACTGACGACCGTGTAGTCGTCTTCCGGATGCAATTCATGAATTCTCCGTATAAAAGCCACGCCGCGACGTGTGGCGCAAAGCACCAGAATTCGATTTCTTTTCCTATGCATCACGGCGTTTGGGAATCGTCCGACGACCGCTCACGACGGCATTCCAAAATGAGATGAGTGTAGGGCACTCGCAGTAAGTCATCCGTCACCGACGCACTGACGTCGCTGAAAACTCCCATAGCCAAGCGCAAGTAGGACTCTTTATCCCGCACATGCTCACCGCGGTCCTTTTTGAGTAAAAACCGGGCAATTGAAGACTGCGACTCAACGTAGCATCCATCAAAAGTCACCAGGCGCCCGCCAGGCTTTAACGCAGCCTTGGCCAGCGTGAACAAAGCCGTCGCGTCCTCGTCCGGGAGGTGATGTAAAACGCCATTCGCCAGAACGAGATCAAAGCCATTGTGTTTGCCGATCACCGCTTCATTGACCGTTCCTACCTCGAATTCACCGCGGGCACCATACTTTCTGCGAGCAGATTGGATATAATCCCGGCTCATGTCGAAACCAACATAAGTGACAGAGGGCAAAGCATCCAATATATCGGCAGGGCCACAACCGACATCAAGCACACGGTCACCCTCTTGTGGGCGCACATACCGCTTAACATAAAGTCTTCTCTCCCGTTCGGCTCCGACCAGTCGCTGGAACGCTTCGTAAACTCCCGCGTGTGCTAAAATATTCCTGAATTTCATGTGTCGCCGGCGGGCCTCGCATATTCCCGTGTCCGCTCATCCTCCACCACGTAGACGGGGCGCTCCATCAGTCGCCCATGCATGCGGGCAATATACTCCCCGATTATACCAAGGGCGAAAAGCTGCGCTCCGGAGAAGATGGCGATGGTGGACGCCAGAAACGGAAAGCCCGCCACCGCGCTGCCCTCCAAAATGTATCGCCCGAGCACATACACAAGAATAAGGACTCCAAACAAGGTCAGGCCAAAACCCAGAAAACTGGCGAAGCGCAAGGGCATGGTGGAGAAGCCCGTCATCATGTTCAAAGCATGCCGGAACAGCTTGGCTGATGTGTAATTGGATTCACCTCGTGTCCTAGGCGCATGAGGCAAAACAATCGCATGAAATCGCGTCGTGCCCCACGTCAAAAGCACATCAATGCAGACATAGGGACTGCCATAAGATGCAAACGCCCCTCGCAACTTGGTGCGAAAGATGCGCCAAGCTGAAACCATGCGCGCCGTTTCCGCCCCCATCGCATTCTGCAGCGCAAACTTGGTCACGACCGAGGCGAAATCCCGCATCATCCCATGCTGTTCTTTTTCGGGCGCGGCATAGACAACATCTCGCTCTGCAGTGAGCCCGGCAACCAGCACTCCCAGCGACTCCGGAGGGTGCTGCAAATCATCATCCATCGTGATCGTCCGATCGTATCTTGCGGCGCGTATGCCGCAAAGTAGCGCATTGTGCTGCCCGTAATTCCGCATCAGATTGATGCCACGCACAAACCCGTGCTCCACAGCCAGGGCACAAATCACGCCCCATGTATCGTCGCCACTGCCATCATTGACCAAGACCACCTCATAATCAGCCGCGAGACCGGGCAAAACCCGTGCAAGTCGTCTGACTAAATCGGGCAGGTTCGCCGCGCTTCTGTAAGCGGGAATCACCACGCTTAAACCGGGCATAAGAGAGTCGTTCATTTCGCGGCTTTAAAGATGCAACCATTTCAGTGCACTCGGGGTTATCATCGAGTCGATGTCATTTTCGAGGCGTAAAAGCGATAGCCCATCTCATCCCTTCGCAAATGTGAGCGATAACCAGCCCGCTCAAGCTCCGAGTCCATCCAGGCCCGATCCGATCCAGAGCGCATAACCCAATCCGCAGCGGGATTCCCTGAGCTCAACAGTAACCTCAGGCGCTCGCGATCCTTCTGCTCATCACCCGACCAAAACAACCAGCTCGACCACGCTGCCGGCCTCGAATCGCCAAACAGGTAACCCGCCGGAAAATCATCCAGCACGAGCAATGTGCGACCGGCCCCCATCTCTTTGAAATCTTCGTCGAGTGACGCTACTATTCGGGCACGTTCCGCAGTGGTGAAAATTCCGGCATACGGCCCCGACGCCAGCACGAGATCGGAGCCCATTAAGTGAACATCGTCGCGATAGCTTTTAATCAGCAGCGCACGGCCCAGAAAGCCGAGCATGGCCGCCATGAGACACCACACAACCGCCCCGCGAAGAGGACGGGAATCTCCCGATGTTGCATCGGCATCCCGAGCCACCGACAGCACAACCAGGAACACCACCGTTGCGGCGGTGAAGAGCCCAATCGTCGAGGCCGGCAAACCGTTCAAACTGCCCCAGGCAACCGATACGGCCGCAATACAGGTAGGTATGCCCACAATCATCCCGATATCCCGTCGCAACCCCGGTGAATCCAAACGCCACACCACGAACGGCAGCCAGAACCCAAGCGCGAGCACCACCGGCGTCGAGCCTGCCGGGAAAACGCCAGTCATCGGGTGCCGCGCAAGCAC
Source organism: Opitutaceae bacterium (assembly GCA_027485045.1). Classification (GTDB taxonomy): domain Bacteria; phylum Verrucomicrobiota; class Verrucomicrobiia; order Opitutales; family Opitutaceae; genus IMCC26134_A. Next base: position 5,504 of record JAIXRU010000046.1, read on the forward strand.
CAGTGGTGCCCAAGCCCCGATTCCACAGGCTAAGAAAAGCCACACCCGGCTCTGACGCCCCAGCCAGCTAGCCGGCATAAGCGGCAGTGCCAGCCATAAGCCCACCACGGCCCAGAACCACACTATCTGGCTACCCTGCCTAAGCACCAAGCGGAGAGCGCGGAGCCCCGATCCCTCGCTGGCATAGCCATAGCTCGCTGCATATCCGAGCACACTCTTGATTTGAGTAAAACCGACGAACCATAAAAAAACCAACACACACCCACACGCCAGACAGACCGTGAGTACCCAGGCCTGTACGCCACGCGCATCTCCCTCGTCACGTGTCCTAAACGCTCTCCACCAAGCGCTCCCGATCCCCGCCACCGATGCCAACAGAAGCGTCGGATAGGCAAACGCCGCCACCACGAAGCTGAGATTCGCCCAACCAATCAAGGCAGACGGCCCGCGTGTCGCGGACGGAGCCGCCTGCCAAAGCAGCAAGAACACCCCGATGAACAGCGCCAGCGCCCCGAGCGTATTGTAGCTGAGCGCCGGAATGTTGAAGTAAGAGAAAGTAAATACAAACGCCGCCAGCAAACGGCCGGCCATCACCCCCGCAAACGCCCTGCCCACGCGGTTAGCTAACCAGGCGCACCCCGCTAACGTCGCAAAAAAAAGGTGCCGGTTGAATAGGATTATTCCCTGCGTGCCGCCCGTTACCCGCTCGAATAGCCAATAGAGAGGGGTGAGCAAAATCCCTCCATTTTGTGTTATGTTTTTTTCATCCCAGTAAGGCCGGAATCCATTCGCAAACGAATGAGGGAGCGCGCCGTAAAATGCCTCATCAGTGAAGTCCACCCCGATGAACAAACGCACATAAGCCACCAATACCATGCCAAGGCAGAGCCCGCCGGCCATCCACTCAAGCACCCGTTGATGCTCTGCATATTGCCCGTCTCCATGCTTCATGAGTCGCCCACTTGGTGTTCGCACTGGCATATCTTCAACCGCAAAAAACCCGTTCCCTCTCGTCCGTGCCATGCGAAGCGACACCCATTCCCTTCATCACCGAGTTCATGGTCGTCACTTGTGAACTGATGCACAACTTCGACCTCAATGAACTCGAAGAAGCCTCCGTTGTCCCGCTCTGTTTCGTCCATAGGACCCAGCCCGATACCTTCAAATTAACCCGTGCCCAACCCCCGGCCTTAAATCAGCGTAAAAATTAGAGCGGTTCCTCTTTCCTACTCATGCCATCAACTCAAGCCAGTCGGCAGGACGCGCACTCATTGCTGACAGCGGCGGCGTCGGCAATCCTCGGGCTCGCGCTCAACCTGGTGGCTGCCCGCGCACTAGGCCCCGCAGGCAAAGGAGTGCTCGATCTCGCCGGGGCTAGCGCAGGGCTTTTCACACTCATACTCGGCTTTTCCCTGAACGCTGGTATCACCCAGCACGTCTCCGCCGCAGGCCACTCTCCTGCAGGCCTTTCACGCTCAATCTGGCTTTGGTCATTGCTTGCAGGTCTCGGCGTCGGCTTCGGCCTTTCTATAATGACAACCCAGGCATCGAACATCGGCCTGCTGCCGTCGGAAAACACCACGTTTTGGGCCATCTTTATCGCGGTATGCACCGCGTTCGGACTGGCGGCTGGAGCGTTGCGCGGAGTGGTGATCGGTAGCGGTGCATTAGTGGCCGCAAACAGAATCGATCTTTCGATCAAACTTATGCTGCTAGGCGGTTACACCATTGCCTCACTGGTACTAGCCCGGTCCACCGGAGTATATTTCGCGATGGCGGCACTACCGGCAATTGCCCTGCTGCCGGTGCTCTTGCACGTTGCACAACGTGGACCCGTACGCCCCGAGCCCGGTGCACTCCGGAGTATTCTACTCTCCACACTGCCGCTCCATGGCGCCAACGTCATACATTTCCTTAACCAGCGCGCGGACTTGTTTTTCGTCCAAGCCTACCATGGCCCCGCCGAGGTCGGCCTATATGCTCTCGCGGTAAGCCTCGCACAAACGGTGCTTTTCCTGTCCTCGGCCCTTGCCATACCGCTCCTGCCACAAATCGCCGCCGCCACAAATCCCCGTGAGGCCGAAGAAGCGGCAGCGGCGGCCTGCCGGAGATTCGTACTTCTCGGCGGATCCGGAGCCGTGGTGCTCGCAGCCGCAGCCTTTTGGGTCGTGCCCGCAGTATTCGGTCGTGCGTTTTCCACTAGCCTGGCTCCGCTTTTTCTTCTCCTCCCCGGGATGATCGCCTTCGGCCTGACGAATTTATTGATCTCCTATTTCGCCGGCACCAAACAGAACAAGGTCAACTTGCGCGTATCCATCCTTGGCCTGATCCTGACCCTCGCAGGCAACCTCACCCTCACCCGGTCGCTCGGAGCCCCGGGCGCAGCACTCGTTTCCTCGCTCACCTACGGCGGAATGGCTGCGGCTTCCCTTTACCTTTTCACCAGAAGCACCGGTGTCTCTGTTCGGCGAGTCCTCACACCGGATCGTGCCACAGTGAGCTCAGCCATTCAGATGCTTGCGCAGATCCGACCCTGAGCACTTGCTCCCTACCTGTTCTGCATGCGCCGCCCCCGGATTCTCATCCTTTCCTTCTCACCTCTGGCAACAGATCCTCGCGTCAGCCGACAGATAGATCTTTTGGCACCCGATTACGATATTGTTGCTGCGGGTTTTAGCGCGCCCCAAAACCCCGCCGTTACCTACGTAGCCCTTTCCAGCCGCCGGCAAAGCACCACGCATAGACTAGGTTCTGCACTCCGTTTGCTCGCCAGAAAGTTTGATTCCTATTACTGGCGAATCGATTCCGTGCGGGACGCCTTATCATCCCTTGCAAGCCATCCTTTCGATCTCATCCTTGCCAATGATCCGGACACTTGGCCCTTGGCTCAAGTCCTCGCCCAGAAAACCGGCGCCCGTCTTCTTTTCGACGCTCATGAATACGCACCTCGTGAGCTGGAGGACCTACTTTCTTGGCGCATAACCAAACAAGCTTACCGAACCGCACTTTGCCGCCGCTATCTGCCAGAGGCCGACGGCATGCTGACTGTCTGCAACGGCATTGCCGACGAATACGCCCGGGTATTTGGCATTACTCGGCCCCGTGTCGTCATGAACACGCCGTCACTCCAGAATTTAGTTCCCTCAACC
>JAIXRU010000164.1 GCA_027485045.1 Opitutaceae bacterium
ACTTTCGATGGCTACGCCGGTGATCGAGGACATGGAGAAAATCAGTCCCAGTGCATTAAAACTGCCCTGGCGCGAGATGTGGCAGCACTCCATCGGGACGGCGATTATGACCCGCGAGATTCTGTCTACGACCAACTTATTGGTGGATGACGATACGGACTACATCATCGGTTTGCTGCATAACGTGGGCAAGGTGGTGCTCGCCACGGCCTGGCCGCATGAATTTGAAAAAATCGTGGCGCTCAACCACCAAGATCCTGAGTCGGTCTGCGCGGTGGAGCGCGAATTGGTAGGCTGGGACCATGCCGCGATAGGTGGGTATTATCTTGAAAAACATCAACTTGCTCCTGAAATCGTTGAGGCTATCCGCCACCATGCCCATCCGGCCAAGGCGGGGGATCATCGCATCTTCGCCGCCGCAGTGCAGGTCGCCGATCTGGTTGTGCGCAAAGTCGGCATTGCCAGCGGTTTCGAGCGTCTGCCTGAAATGGAGGCCGGCGCATGGATGCAAGTCGATGGCTGGGGTATTCTGTTTCGAGAAAATGAACGCGAGGCATCCCTGGCTAAAGCGGCAATAGAAAATACTATGGCTCGACTGCCCAGCATGTTGAGTGGCATGGTTTGACGCGTCTGGACCGTCGAACCCCGCATGAATTCCGCCTTACACACCCTCTCCCCCGCGACGCCCTCGGGACTTGTCTCTTGGGCCGATAGCTTGGAGTTGGCGGTTTTGTATGAACCACGGAGTAACCGTGTTTTGGAGGTTAACCGGGCTTTTGCGCGAAAGTTTGGGCAACCGGCTCCATTCTGGATAGGGCATGATTTCTCGGCCTTGCTGCACCCTGAGGATGTTAGGGAGTGGGCGGAAGCAGGGGCGCGGTTGGCCAATCCGCCTTACCACATCGCTCGGGAATACCGCTGGCAAACCGCACAGGGCTGGCGCTGGATTGCATGGGAAGAGACGGCGGTGCGTGACAGCGAGGGTGAGCTGCGCGCGGTGCGATCCATAGGCCGCGACGTCACCAAGCACCGGCTCGCGGAAGAGCATTTTAAGAAACTTGCCCAGGCGGTGGAACAGGCACCCGTTTCCATCGTACTCACCACTCCGGGCGGCACCCCGCAGTATGTGAATTCACGTTTTAGCGAGGTCACGGGCTATACCTTGGAAGAAATTTTCGAGCGCCAGATTCCGTTGTTGCGCGAGGGGCATCCCAGCGAGGCGGCTTACCGGCATTTCTGCACCTTGGTCGCTTCCGGGCACAAGTGGTCGGGCGAGCTCTGTTCGAGGCGCAAAGATGGCAGTGAAGTGTGGGAGCTGGTCCATGTATCGCCCATCCGCAACAACCTCGACGAAATCACTTATTTGCTTTGCCTGCGCGAGGATATCACCGAGCGCAAGGGTCTGGAGGATAGGCTGCGACAGGCCCAGAAAATGGAGAGCCTCGGCACGCTGGCGGGCGGAATCGCGCACGATTTTAACAACATCATCTCCATCATTCGCGGCTTTACCGAGCTCTCGCGAGAACTGCCTCCGGGAGACGCGCGCCTGGATCGCTACCTCGGCGCCGTGCACGCCGCGGCGCTGCGCGCGACCTCGTTGGTCAGCCAGATTCTTTCGTTCAGCCGCAAGAGCGAGGTCTCGTATCGGGCGGTGCAGATAAACACGATGGTCAACGAACTCATCGAGATGTTCAGCGAGACTTTCCCGCGCGACGTGGAGATGCGCCGAGACCTGGATGAAACCATTGAGGCGTTTGCCGCGGATCCCGACCAGATTCGCCAAGTGTTGCTGAATCTCTGCGTAAACGCCCGTGATGCCATGCCCACCGGCGGCACGCTCACCATCGCCACCGGCCGTATAACCGGTCAGGAGATCGCCGCGCTCAAGGTGGACCCGACCCAGGACTACGTGCATATCCGGGTGGCCGATACCGGTATCGGCATGGCGCCCGAGGTTCGCACCCGTATTTTCGAACCCTTCTTCACCACCAAGCAGGAACATGGCGGCACGGGCTTGGGCCTGGCGGTGGTCTACGGCATCATCGCCAATCACCAGGGAGTGATCGACCTCGAAAGCACTCCCGGATCCGGCACCGTTTTCCACGTTTATTTGCCGCTCAAGGCGCGCGCCGAGGAACGTTTTACGATGGGCGCGCAACCTGGGCCGATTCAGTTGCCGCCAGGCACGGAGAACGTGTTGCTCGTCGAGGACGAAGCATCGATTCAGGATATTCTGGGGTCGGTGTTGAGGAATGCGGGGTATCAGGTGAAACCTGCGCTTGATGGAGCCGAGGCGATCGAGGCCATTCTATCGTCCACCGAGCATTTGGACATCGTGGTGCTGGATTTGAATATGCCGCGTCTCGGCGGCATGGAAGTGCTCAAGGTATTGCGGGATCGCTGGCCGGAAGTGCCCGTTCTCATCATCACGGGTAATATGAACACCACCATTCAGGCTGAACTGAAGGCGCTCGGGCAGGACAACGTCATGGAAAAGCCTTTCGATTTATCCGAGTTTGGCCGGGTGCTGCGCAAGCTGCTCGACTCCCGGTCACGGCCATAAACTAAAACGAGGAGGAGAAAAGGCGGTGCTGACTGATCGGTCACGCTGCCGGACTAATAGCCGGAGACCAGAGAGGTTGGAATCACACCGTGCGCGAGAAGCGCTGGGTGCCGCGTGACAGGTAGGCGTCGAAGCGCATGGCGATCACCCGAATCAAAAGCACCCCGGTCGGCGTCACGGTAAAACCGCTTTCGTCGCGCACCAGCAAGCCGTCGGCGGTGAGATCGGCCAGGGAGTCGAGCTCGCTGGCGTATGTTAACGCGAAATCCAAGTTGAGGCGTTTAGAGAGAGAGTCGAAGTCGAGGCGACGCTCGCACATTAACGCCATGATGATTTGGCGGCGGCGGCGATCCTCGGGGGTAAGGAGCAACCCGCGCTCGATGGGCAAGCGGCCCTCCGCAATGGCGGCTTGGTAAAGCGCGAGGTCGCGGGTGTTTTGCCGATAGCTGCCAGCCGTCTGGGAAATCGAGGACATGCCAAAGGCGTGGATGGCGGCGCCAGCCCGGGTACTGTAGCCTTGGAAATTCCGTTGCAAACGACCCGAGCGCAGGGCCACGGCGAGTTCGTCGTCAGGGCGGGCAAAGTGATCCATGCCGATGTGCACGTAGCCCGCTTCGGTGAGTCGGCGCAGGGCGAGCAGGAAGAGCTTTAGTTTGAGTTCGGCCGCAGGCAGGGCGTTGTCGCGTTCGAGGATGCGTTGCGCCGGTTTCATCCACGGCACGTGGGCGTAGCTAAACACCGCCAGACGGTCGGGCTTGAGCGCAATGACTTCATCGAGCGTGCGGGCGAAGGAATCGAGCGTCTGGTAAGGCAGCCCGTAAATGAGATCGATGCCGATGGAGGTGTAGCCCGCGTCACGCAGCCAAGTGATGGCTGCGCGGGTTTGCTCGATGGGTTGCACGCGGTGGATGGCCAGTTGCACCCGCGGGTCGGTGTCCTGCACGCCGAGCGAGGCGCGACGGCAGCCGAGGTCGGCGTAGGCCTGCGCTTGGTCGGGAGTGAGGCGGCGCGGGTCGATCTCGACGCTCACCTCGGCATCGGGCGCGAGCCGGTGCCGGGAGTGAATGATTTCGCCGAGGCGGCGAATGGCTTTGGGCGCGAGAAAAGTGGGACTACCGCCGCCAAAGTGGAGCTGGGTGACCGGCTGGGCCGGGTTGAGGTAGGGGCGGGTCAGGTCGAGTTCTCGCTCCAGCGTATCGAGGTAGGTGTCGGCGAGATCTTGCCGCCGGGTGATGACGGTGGTGCACCCACAGAACCAGCAGCGTGACTCGCAGAAAGGCAGGTGAAAATAGAGCGAAACGGGCTGACTAGGATCGCGGCTTTCTTCCTGCAGATCGGCGAGCAAGTCGGTGCTTGGCACGCTCTCCGTAAACTGGGGCGCGGTGGGATAAGAAGTGTAGCGCGGACCGGGCAGATCGTATTTACGCAGCAACTCCAGGTCGGGTAAAAAATGCGGGGCGACAGGTGCGGAACCGACGAGAAGCGTGGAATCTTGGGCGATCATGCGAGAGCTCAACTCTAGTGGTTCGCGAGTTCGCAGGCGCGGCGTTATTTGGCTGCCCTTGCGCACATTCTGTAGGGGCGGTAAAAAATGCGTGGTCAACGCTACCGCTGACCGCAAAAAAACCGCCGCCCGTGTAGGCGACGGTGTTGCTAAAGGCGGACAACCCCTTCGGCCTACTAGGACTAGATATGAATCGCCTCGTTGGAGGTGGCGGCGGCGGCCTCGGCCAGCGCCTCGGAGAGGGTGGGGTGGGCGTGGATGGTCTGGTGCACATCTTCGACCGTGGCTTCGAGGCTGATGGCCAGGCCGTATTCCGCGATGAGCTCGGTGGCTTCGCTGCCGACGATGTGCGCGCCGTAAATCTCGCCGGTCTTGGCGTCGGAGATGACCTTCACGAAACCATCGCTGTCGGCGGAGGCCACGGCCTTGCCGGAGGCGGTGAAGGGGAATTTGCCGACCTTGTAATCGAGTTTCTTTTCCTTGGCCACTTTCTCGGTCATGCCAGTGGAGGCGACTTGAGGCTGACAGTAGGTGCAGCCGGGGAAGCCGGTCACGCGCTTGGGGGTGCCGTGGCCGAACATGCCGTTGACGGCATTGACCGCCTCGAAGGTGGCGATGTGGGCCAGCCAGGGCGGGCCGATGATGTCGCCGGCGGCGAAGATTCCCTTGATCGAGGTCTCGTAGTTGTTGTCCACCTTCACATAGCCGCGATCAAGCTCGAGCTGGGCTCCGCGACCGAGCAAGCCCTCGGTGTTGGCGGTCACGCCGATGGCGGAGAGCAGCACGTCGGATTCGACTTCCACACGTTTGTCGCCCTCGACGAGGTCGATTTTCACCGAGTCTTTCTCCACGCGGAAGTTCTCGCACTTGGTGTTAACGTGGACCTTTACGCCTTGTTTTTCAAAGGCGCGGTGCACGGCCTTGGAGCTGTCCTCGTCCTCAACGGGCAGGATGTTGGGCAACATCTCGACGAGCGTGACCTTGGTGCCGAGCGCGTTGAAGAAGTAGGCAAATTCCACGCCGATGGCTCCCGCGCCGACGATGGTAACGGACTTGGGCTGGGTCTTGAGATCGAGGGCCTCGCGCGAGGTCATCACGCGCACGCCGTCGTAGTCGAGGCCGGGGATGCGGCGCATTTTGCAGCCGGTGGCGATGAGGATGCGTTTGGCCTTGAGCAGGGTGCCTTTCTTCTCGCCGGCGGTGATCTCGATCATACCGGCAGCAGGCACATGGGCGTGGCCGATGATGTAATCGACCTTGTTTTTGCGGAACAGGAACTCGATGCCCTTGGCCATTTGTTTGGCCACGTCACGCGAGCGAAGCATGATGTTGGCGAAGTCGAAGGTGACCTCCTTCACGGTGAGGCCGAAGGCGTCGGCCTTTTTGATTTTTTGGTAAAGCTCGGCGCTCTTCAGCAGGGCTTTGGTGGGGATGCAGCCCCAGTTCAGACAGGTGCCGCCGGCGCGTTCCATTTCGATGCAGGCGACCTTTTTGCCAAGCTGGCCGGCGCGGATGGCGCCTGCGTAGCCCGCCGGGCCTCCGCCGATGACGATGAGATCGTATTCCGTAGTAGTGTCAGCCATGGTGAAAAGAGGTAAGGAGATGCGTTAGCGGAAAGAAGACGCAACGTCGCGCCAGCCGGGTCTTCCCGCAAGGGGAAATTGCCTTTAAACACCGCGAGGTGAGCTTAAGTGCATGCTTTTCGATTTGGCGGCTTGAAACGCCGCCCGGCTCTCCGCAGCTTGACCAATTCTGCGCGATCAAAGCCGCGCCGCTCTCGACCGCATGGACTCCTCTCTCACCCGAAATTTCTGCATTATCGCCCACGTTGACCACGGCAAGACGACCCTGTCTGACCGCCTGCTGGAATACACCAACACCGTCTCTCAGCGCGTGCTGACCGCGCAGCATCTCGACTCGATGGACCTGGAGAAGGAACGCGGCATCACCATCAAATCCCACCCGGTCACCATGACCTATCCGGCCAAGGATGGGAATCTCTACAAGATCAACTTGATGGATACCCCCGGCCACGTGGACTTCGCCTACGAGGTCTCGCGCTCGCTGGCCGCCTGCGAGGGCGCGGTGTTGCTGATCGACGCCGCGCAAGGCGTCGAAGCCCAGACCGTGGCCAACGCCCATCTCGCCACCGCCCAGGGCCTGAAAATCATCCCGGTGATCAACAAGATCGACCTGCCCTCGGCGAATCTCGAACTCTGCATGTCCCAGTTGGAGGACATCCTCACCATCCCGGCCGAGGAAGCCATTCTCGCCTCGGGCAAATCCGGCATCGGCATTCAGGACATTCTCGAAGCGGTGGTCGCGCGCATCCCGCCCCCGCGCTGGACGCACAACCCCGCCACTCGCGCCCTCGTTTTCGACTCTCTCTATGACAGTTACCGCGGCGTGATCACCTACGCCCGCGTCTTTTCCGGCTCGGTCAAGGCCGGCGACCAGATGCTCCTGATGAGCAACAACCAGAAGTCCGAAATCAAGGAAGTCGGCGTCTTCACCCCGAAGATGACCAAGACAGCCACCCTCGACGCCGGCGATGTGGGATACGTTATCTCCAATATCAAGGACACCACCGACATCAAAATCGGCGACACCCTGACCCTCGCCCGCCAGCCCGCCAGCGAGATGCTCCCCGGTTACAAGGAGGTTCGCCCCATGGTGTTCTGCGGATTGTATCCGCTCGAATCCAGCGACTACGAAAAACTCAAGGCCGCCCTCGGCCGCCTGCGGCTCAACGACGCGGCCTTCCTCTACTCCTCGGAAAGTTCCGTGGCCCTCGGCTTTGGTTTCCGCTGCGGCTTCCTCGGCCTGCTCCACATGGAAATCATCCAGGAGCGCATCCGTCGCGAGCACGACGTCGAGATCATCTCCACCTACCCGAGCGTAGTGTATAAGGTAAAAACCCACGGCGGGCCCGAGATCGAAGTCGATAATCCGGTTAACTTACCCGACCCCGGCACCATCGAGTACATCAGCGAACCCACGATCAAGGCCGCGATCCACATCCCCAACGAGTCCATGGGCGATATCCTCGCGTTGATCATGGAAAAACGCGGCTCCTGCGACCATACCGACACACTCGATGCCAATCGCGTGATGCTGACCTGCGTGCTGCCGCTAAACGAGATCCTCGTTGATTTTAACGACCGCCTCAAATCCATCACCCACGGCTACGGCTCGATGGATTACGAACTCGGCGCATACATACAGAGCGATCTGGTGAAGATGGACATCATGATCAACGGCGACCCGGTCGATGCGTTCTCCAGCATCGTGCACCGAGAAAAAGCCGAGGGCAAAGGCCGCGTGCTGTGCGAAAAGCTGGCCGAGATCATCCCTCCGCAGATGTTCAAAGTCGCCATTCAGGCCGCCATCGGTGGCAAAATCATCGCCCGCGACAACGTTAAGGAAATGCGCAAGGACGTGACGGCCAAGTGTTACGGCGGCGACATCTCCCGTAAGCGCAAGCTCCTCGACAAGCAGAAAGAGGGCAAAAAGAAGATGAAGATGATCGGCAAGGTAAACATCCCGCCCGACACCTTTATTCAGATTCTGAAGAACTAGGCAGCGCAGGCACGCACAGCGTCACCGCGCAGATCGCGACCACAAAAAAACGGAGCCCGCGAAGGCTCCGTTTTTTACGCGTTGGCGATCAGTTCTTCGGAAAGCCGTCCGGATGCGACTGGTGCCACTTCCAGGCCGTCGCCACGATGGGCTCGATGGTGGTGAATTGCGGAACCCAGCCGAGTTCGCTCTTGGCCTTGGTGGAATCAGCGTAGAGCGCGGGCGGATCGCCGGCACGACGCGGCGCATAGGTGTGGGGCACTTTGAGGCCGGTGACTTTCTCCACTGCGTTGATAACCTCGATCACGGAGGTGGGCGTGCCGGTGCCGAGATTGTAGAAAAACTGCGCGCCGGGGGTGGCGAGTTTCTCGAACACCGCGATGTGGGCGCGGCTGAGGTCGTCCACGTGCACATAGTCGCGCAGGCAAGTGCCGTCCGGAGTGGGGTAGTCGTTGCCAAAAACCTGGAGCGGGGGGCGCTTGCCGGTGGCGGCGTCGATGGCGAGCGGTATGAGGTGCGTCTCGGGGTTGTGGCACTCCCCGATGGTGCCGTCCTCGGCCGCGCCGGCGGCGTTGAAATAACGGAAGGCGGCGAAGCTCAGCCCGTAGGCGTGGGCGAAGGATTTGAGCGCGTTTTCGATGTCGAGCTTGGTCTGGCCGTAGGGGTTGATCGGGGCCTGGGGCATGGTCTCCACCAAAGGCATTTTCTCCGGCACGCCGTAGGTGGCGCAGGTCGAGGAGAAAACGAATTTCTTCACCCCGCAGCCCATCATGCAGCGCAGGAGGTGAAGGGTGGCGGCGACGTTGTTGAAATAATACTTGAGCGGATCCGTCACGCTCTCGCCCACGTAGGCGTAGGCCGCGAAATGCATCACGAGCTCGATTTTTTCCTTTTTGAGGATTTTGCCCACTTCGGATTCGTTGCCCAGATTGACCGAGTAGAAGGGCACTCCCTCGGGAATCGCGGCGCGATAGCCGAAAATCAGATTATCCAGCACTACCGGCGTGTGCCCGGCGGCGATAAGTTGGCGAACACAATGGGAGCCGATGTACCCGGCGCCTCCGACGACTAATACGTTCATGTTTGTGGTGTGGTGTTTTCGTGATTTTGCCGGTGGCTCGGCAAAATGGAAACAGCGTTGTATTGCCATGCGCCCGCTCATGGCTAGCGCTTTCATCTTTCCGCATGTCGTTTACGCCCGCCCGCATCGTTATCACCGGTATCGGCCTCACCGCGCCGAACGGTAATTCCCTACCTGAATTCCGTCAAAATCTGCTCAACGGCGTCGCCGGAGTGGAGCCCTTTGACGTGCGCTACATGGGCCGGCTCATCGCCGGCGTATGCCACTTCGACCCCTTGCGTTACCAGACCCGCAAGGGCCTGCGCGTGGGCACCCGCGCCGGATCGATCTCGATCTATTGCGCCCAGGAAGCCCTCAAGGACAGCGGCCTCGCCTTCGACACCGTACCCAAGGATCGCGTCGGCATCTACATCGGCTGCACCGAGCACGGCAACGTCGAGACCGAGAACGAAATCTACGCCATATCCAAATTTAACTACGACACCAAGTACTGGTCGCATTACCACAACCCGCGCACCGTGGCCAACAACCCGGCCGGCGAGATTTCCCTCGCCCTTGGAATCACCGGTCCCGCCTATACCATCGGCGCGGCCTGCGCCGCCGGAAACATGGGCCTGATTCACGCCGCGCAAATGCTCCGCCTCGGCGAGGTCGATATCGCCTTCTGCGGCGGTGTCAGCGAGTCCATCCACACCTTCGGCATTTTTGCCGGCTTCAAATCCCAAGGCGCGCTCGCCACCCACGAAGACCCGAAAAAAGCCTCCCGCCCCTTCGACAAGGGTCGCAACGGCATCGTCGTCTCCGAAGGCGGCTGTGTTTACACTCTCGAACGCCTCGAAGACGCCCGCGCCCGCGGCGCGAAAATCTACGGCGAAATCGGCGGCTACTGCGTCAACAGCGACGCCTCCGACTACGTCTTGCCCAACCCCGGCCGCCAGGCCGAGTGCGTGCGCAAGGCCCTTGTTAACGCCAAGCTCACCGCCGCCGATATCCATATCGTCAACACCCACGCCACCGCCACCCCGCAGGGCGACATCCAGGAGTGCGAGGCCATCCGCGCAGTCTTTGGCACCGGCTGCCCCGACACCTCGATCAACAACACCAAGAGCTACATCGGCCACTGCATGGGCGCAGCCGGTGCGCTTGAGCTGGCGGGCAACCTGCCCAGCTTCGACGACCTCATCGTGCACCCCACGATCAACGTGGACGACCTCGACCCCGCCTGCGCGATCGACGGCCTAGTGCTCAACACCCCCAAGAAAGTCGCCAAGGTTGATAATATTTTGAACAACTCCTTCGGCATGCTGGGCATCAATTCCACGTTGATTGTGAAACGCTTTGTCGCCTAATCCCTCGACTTTCCCAGATTTCCCTCCCTGTTCACCCAACCCTTTTACGACTCCCATGACCAAAGACGCCTGTAAGAAAATCGTGCTCGATATTATCGCCGACATCGCCCCGGACGAAGACTTGAGCAACATCAAGCCCGACGTGCGCCTGCGCGACCAGATGCAGCTCGATAGCATGGACTTCCTCGACATCGTCATGGAGCTCCGCAAGCAACACGGCATCGAGGTGCCCGAGGCCGACTACATCCACCTCGCCAGCCTGGATAGCTGCGCCGAATACCTCACCCCGAAGTTCGAAGCGCTGGGCAAGTAAGCCATTTAGAATTTTTATTTCTATTCGCGATTCAGGCCCGGCCTCGTCCGGGCCTTTTTCATGAAGTTGCACAGAGGACACGAGAGGCGACACTGAGTTCACCGAGCCGGAAACCATGCCTGGGCATAAACCCGTGTCGCCTGCTGAAAACTCAGTGGCCTCTGTGCTCCCTCTCGTGCCCTCTGTGAAAACTCTGCCTCTGCTCCCATTCGTATGAACACCGCCACCCATTACGACGTCGCCATTATCGGCGCGGGCATGGCCGGCCTAGCCGCGGGCATACGCCTGGCGCATTTCGGCAAACGCGTGTGCATTTTCGAGCGCCACAACGCCGTCGGCGGGCTCAACTCGTTTTACTCTATCTCGGGGCGCAAATACGACGTCGGTCTGCACGCCATGACCAACTGGGTGCCGCCCGGCACCAAGGGCACGCCCCTCGGCAAACTCCTGCGCCAGCTCCGTATCGACCGCGACGAGTTCGCCCTCCATCCGCAGAAACGCTCCCGCATCGCCTTCGGTCCGGGCGGTGAGACTTCGCTCACGTTTACCAACGATTTCGCCGTGCTCGAGGCCGAGGTGGCGCAGAAGTTTCCCGCCCAGATCGACGGCTTCCGCCGCCTCGTGGTGCTGGTAAAAAGCTACGACGACGTCTCGCTCGACGCCGTACCCGAAAGCGCCCGCGCCGTGGTGCGCCGCCACCTGTGCGATCCGCTGCTGGAGGACATGCTTTTTTGTCCGGTGATGTACTACGGCAGTGCCACCGAGCACGACATGGAGTTCGGCCAGTTCGTGATCATGTTCAAAGCTCTCTTCCTCGAAGGCTTCGCCCGTCCGGTCGAGGGCGTGCGCCTGGTGCTGCGCGTATTGCTGGCAAAATTCCGTCAGGCCGGCGGCGAACGTCGCATGAAGTGCGGCGTTAGACAAATCGTCTCCGAATCAGGCCGCGCCGACCGGCTCGTGCTCGACGACGGCACCGAGGAGTGGCTGCTCTCAAGCGATGTCGGTCTGTACGCCGACCTCGAGGCGATCACGTACGACTTCGCAACGCTCCCCTCGGGCACCGAACTGTATCTCGAACTCATCGTGGTCGACTTCGGTGGCAACACCGACAGCGTGAGCGGAGTCGTCACGGTTCCCTGACGGCTACGGGAGCAGCAGCACGACTCCGGTCGCAACGAGCCACAGCGACCAGGCGATGTAGGCGAACGGCACGACGGCGCCCGCGAGCTTCCAGCCCTCGCGCTCGAACG
>JAIXRU010000140.1 GCA_027485045.1 Opitutaceae bacterium
CGGGAAAGAACCGCTAATGCGGCGAGCCAAAGTCCGCCGCCGAGATTTCACCTGCCGACCAAGTCGGCCGACGCGGTCGATTCCTCGGCCAATGGCCTCGCTGAGAAAATGGCTAATTACTTATTCAAAAAGTCTTTACTCTACGTCGAGGCCATTGGCCGAAACGTCGAACACGGCCGTTTCGCAACGCGAAGCCACTCGCTCTCTGCCGCGCTCATTGAGCCGCGGAATTAGCGGTCAAACCAAAGCTACCCACTGAAAACAGCGGAACCCCATTTTTCTGTCCCCATTTTCTATCCGATTCGATTCAATGACCCGGGTTTTTCGCCTCTTGGTTAAATGGTCGAATGCGTGCTCAAGAATCTTTCGATGCAAAAAAACCGAACCGAAGTTCATGACAGAAACATGGGATAGAGATATGAAACTCGGCATTTTTGTGCGCTGTCACTCTGCCGACAACTGGGCGTGAAGGATGCGGATACCTTGGCGTGGTAGATCGCGATGTAGATGGAGGGGGCGATCGTGGTGGCCTTTATGCATGCGCGGCCCGAGGTGGCGCAGGATGCGAAAGCGGCCGCGCTTGCCTTGATCGCGGCGGCGCGGCGAATTTGAGCTTTGAGGCGGCCCGCCAAACTGCTCGGCTGCTGATCCCTCCTCAACCGTGCATGGAAACACCTCCCTCCGCCCCGCCGCGCCCCTTTAACCGCGAAGCCCTTTCACTGGCTGAAGAGCTCACGGCGCTGGGTAAGCAATTCGAGGGGCGCCCGGCCGCCTTGGGCGAGGTGTTTGATGCGCTCGGTGCCCGGGCCTCGGCGCTCCTCGTTGTGGTGTGCGCTCTGCCGTTCTCGACCCCGATTTCCATCCCCGGATTATCCACCCCGTTCGGCTTTGTGATTCTGTTGCTGGCCTCGCGGTATTTTGTCGGGCTGCCGCCCTGGTTGCCGGTGCGCTTGAGGCGGGTCCGCTTGCCGGCGGATTTTTTCGCCAAGTTGATCGCCGCAAGCAGCCGCCTGGTCGGCTGGCTGGAGCGGCGGCTGCGCCTGCGCTGGGTGGCGCTGACGGATGCGGAGTGGAAACTGCGGCTGCATACCGGGGTGGTCATCCTCTCGGCCCTGTTGCTGATGCTGCCCCTGCCGCCGCTGCCACCCCTGACCAATACGCTGCCTGCGCTCGCCGCCGTGGTGCTTACCTTCAGCGTGCTGAAGCGCGACGGACTCGGGGTGTTGGCCGGTTATGGCGTGTTTCTTTTTACGGTGGGTTATTTCATTTTTTGGGGCGAAGTGGTCATCCAGGTTTTCAACAAAGTTTACTCGATGCTGGCGGGCTGAGGATTCTTGGCGCGACGGCTGAACAACGCGGGTGCGGCGGTGCCGCCGAGGATCAACGCGCCGCCCAGGAGCTCCGGCAGGGTAAAATGTTCGTGGAAGAAAACCGCTCCGCCTGTGGCGATTCCCAGCGGCACGAGCATTTGCAGCAAGGAGCCTTCGGCCACCGAGAGATCGCGATAGGCCTGAGTCATGAGCAACTGGCCTGCTGCGGCGCAGGTGCTGGCGACGACGAGCACGGCCCACGCGAGCGGGGTGATCGTTGCGAGATCGCCGAGAGCGGGGCCGCCGCAGATCAGCAGGCCGAATACGCACTGGGCGGCGAAGATCGTCGAGCTGTGTTCGCGGGCATGGAGCTGGCGGATCGTGACGACGATCCACGCCGAGCCGAGGGCGTTGAGTAGGGCGATAAAATCGAAGAATCCCGTGTGCGCGCCGCTGGCAAAGGGATTGGTCAGCAGGCCGAGACCGACGAAGGTGACCAGCGAACCCGCGAGCAGGGTGGGGCTCAGTCGCTCGCGCAATATCCAGACGGCAAAAAGACCGCCCCAGACGACGTAGGTGTTGTTGATAAATGTGGCTCGTCCGGCGCCCAGCTTGGTCACGGTGTAGTAAAACCCGAGGGTGCAGATCCCGCCGAGCAGGCCGCGCTCGATCAGTTTACGGTTGGTCAACAGGTGCGCGGGTTGGAACTCGCGGCGGTAGAGTGTGCAGACGATGGCGAGGCCGACGAGGAAACGAGCGGAGGTGACGACCCAGAGGTTTGCATTCGAGAAGCTGCCGAGGGCGCGGATTAGGAGCACGTTGGTGATGAAGCACGCGGCCGAGCCGAGCATCATTAACAGGCTGGCGCGGTGCGAGCGGGTGTGGGCGGGAGGTGAGGTCATGGCGGGTGTCGATGGGACGGCCCGATGACGGCGCATAAAAAAACCGCGCCGGAATCGGGCGCGGTTGCTAGGGAGGACGACGTTTCTTGGGCTGGATTAAGAAACGCTCACCGACCGTGCAGCCACGCCGCCACTGGCGCGAAGGGCGCGCCAGAGAGCGATTACGGTTACACGGACTTTATGCAGATTGAGCACGGGTGAAGGGAGGTGATGCGTGGGCCGAATCCAGGAGCTTGGCAAGAAAAGGGTGCGACCGCCCTTTAGGATTTTTTGTCCGGCGAGAAGAAGAGGGCCTCCGCGCCGGTCACCGGCTTGGGCGTTTTTACCGCGTCGGAATACAGGTAGTAAGGCGCGCTCACGTAGCCGTCTAGATTGCGTAGTTTGACCAACGCGGCGCGTTGATCGGCGGTGAGCGTTTTGTTCACCGCCGCGAAGGACGTCGCGTAATACCACGACATTTCGCCGTCGAGTTCGCCGTAGCGCCGGCCGAGGGCGAGCACCTTGGCGCGGTCGGGCTGGCCGCCGGTGAGCGCTTTGCGCAGTTCGCGCGAGAGCGCGGTGCGCACCGTCACCACTTCCTTGAGGGCTGCGCGCTGCTTTTCCACCGTCGCGGTCACCTCCCGCCGCTGCGCGGGGGTGAGGACCGATTCCAGAAAGGCCTCGCCGCTGTCGCCCGTCACGGAGGTGCTGATGTCGTAGTTTTTCTTACCCATGGCGGGCATGTCCTTCATGTAGAAGCCTCCGAAATAGGTGCCGTGCCGCTCGGGGCAGAAATAGACGTCGGCTTTTTCCGAGCCCGCATACCAACTGAAAAACTCGCTCGCGTAGGTCATGCAGGCCACGCCGAAGAGTTTGGGCTGGCCGCGTCCGGGGCGGTCTTTCAGCGAGTCGGCGTCCACCTCCGGCCAGGTGGTGAAGTCGCCGAACTTCATTTTGGCAAAATAGGCTTTTTGCTCCGCCGTGAGCGAAGCAGCGACTTTGCCCATGACCTCGGCGCGGCGTAGGCTCAGCTCGGCGTCGAGCGCGAAGATATTGCCTACGTATTCGATGACGGCGGCGCGGTTCAGGCCCGCGCTGCCGGGCGGCAGTTTGCCTTCGGCGTTGAGGTGAAAAGCCTGGATGAGCGGCAGGCGCATGGCGGCGAGCGACTCCAGTTGCGGCACTTGTTCGACGGCGAGGGCGGTGAACCAACCGGTTTGCTCGGCGGTGAGGGTTTGCAGGACGTTGCCGGCCACGCGATTCAGGAAAACCGGGTTGTGGCCCTTGGCCGCGGCGTCGATGTCGCGCATGTATTGAAAGCCAAAAAAGTCGCAGACTTTGCCCGGCGGGATGAAAGTGGAGGCGCCGAAATCTCCGGTCAAAAAGGCGAGGCCGTTGAACGCGATGGTGTGCAACTGGGCGTTGTCGGACATGGCCTGGGCGAGGGTGTAGTTGTCGGCGTTGCTGCCGGCTTGATCGCGTTTTTTCTTGGGGCGATCGGAGTCCTGACGAGGCGGCGGCTGGGGGGAGGGCGGCTGTCCGGGCTCAGACCGGAGTAGCGGAACGGACAGGGAGGCGAGCAGCGCGAGCAGGGCGAGGGAGCGGACGGGAGTTTTCATGGGTGGAGGGGCTTGGGAGTTGTTGGGGTGCGGGCTGGCAAAGTGTAGCTGTGGATCAGCGTGGCGTTGGCGACGCCGGTGGAGGCGGTGTCGGCGGGAAGTCGGGAGCCGATGTAGTCCACCCGTACCGACTCGGGCGCGACGGTGACGCGGAGGTGGCCGGAGTTGGGGAAAATATCGCCGCTGCGGTAAGCCTCGCGGTTAAAGGCCTGGTAGGTCGGGTCGGCGGGATTGGGGCAGGATTGGTAGGTGACGCCGTCCAGCTCCTGGCGCGCGTAGATGTGGTCGTGGCCTTGGAAAAAGATCGTGACGCCGGACTTCACGAAGAGGTCGTGGATGGGCAGCGGCCAGCCCGGGCGTTTGGCGGCGAAGGCCTCGCGGCCGCTGCGGTCCTGGCCGCCCCACTCGTAGAAGCCCGCCTGCTCGATGCCGCCGCGCCCGGTGCCGAGCACGTGGTGGCTGAAGACAAATTTCCAGCGGGCGCGGCTCTTGGTGAGCGTTTCCGTGAGCCAGCGGTATTGGGTGTCGCCGAGGGTGACGCCCCAGAGGTCGCGGGCTTTGCCGTCCTTGGATTTTCCTTTTTCTTCGCCGTGCTGTTTTCCGGCCTCGTTATCCACCGTCATGGCCGAGTGCCAGTAGGGGTCGATGACGACGAAAAGGGCATCGCCCCAGGTCCACGCAAAATAGTCGCGCGGCAGGCCGAGGTGTTCCACCGGTTCGTTGTTGCCGGAGTAAAAGGCGTCGGGCGCGGGCAAAGGGAAAAACCGGGTGCGGGCGAGGCCGGCGAGGATGGCGCAGTTGTCCGGCGTGCCGTCGAGGTTGGAACGGGCGGCCTGCTCATGGTTGCCGTTGACCAGAAAGAGCGGCGCGGTGCGGCCGACGAGTCCCACGAACCCACGCTGGCGGGCATAGACCTGATCCACGGTGGCGGGGCTGAGCGTCTGTTTTTGGATGAGCCGCTCGATGCTAAAATCATCGCCCATCATCAGGTAAAAATCGGGCGCGTCGGCGGCGACGTTTTGCAG
This sequence comes from Opitutaceae bacterium, assembly GCA_027485045.1. Taxonomy (GTDB): domain Bacteria; phylum Verrucomicrobiota; class Verrucomicrobiia; order Opitutales; family Opitutaceae; genus IMCC26134_A. Next base: position 4,836 of record JAIXRU010000140.1, read on the forward strand.
GGTGCGGGTGTAGAGATCGGGGGCAAACATCTTGCCCTCGCGCTCGGGGTGAGAGTCGCCTTGCAAGGCAAACGTGAAGGTCTGGCCGGGGGCGCGCTGAGTGTGAAACACGGCGGAGTGCTCCGGCTTGAATTCACCGTGACCGGGCGTGCGTGAGAGCAGGCGATACTGGTAGGCGGTGGCGGGTTTTAGGGCGGTGAGTTCGATTTCCAGTGGCGAGTTCGCCCGGGCGATGACCGGGGCGGTTTTCTGCAACGGGCCGGCGGCGGGGCCGTATTCCACCGAGGCCTCGATCTCGCTGGCCGACATCACGCTTAAGGTGATGGAGCGATCGGTCGGTCGTCCGAGGACGAGCGAAAGCGCGGCGACCGGGCCGGGGGCGTTGCCTGGCGGGCGTTTCTGCGCGGAGAGCGAGGCCAGCCCGAGTATCGGGAATAGAAGGACGAGCACGATGAGGCGCAGGCGCGCGAGGGAGTAAGGGTAAAAGTGGAGTTTCATGGTTGGGCGGTGGTTTTATTGCGGCGGGGGTTTTCAGGACGCGGGGCCTTGGGGTCGTAGGCGGGGTTGGGCGTGGAAAGGCGGGGCGCACCGAGGGTGGTTTGCCAGCTCTGCAAGGTCGCGTGGAGACGGGCGGCGACCTCCGGGCGGCTGGAGGCGAGGTTGTGTTGTTCGCCGGGATCGGCGGTGAGATCGTAGAGCTCCAGCGCATGAGGATCGAACTGCTCGATGAGTTTTAACGAGCCCTCGCGCATGGCGCTCATCGGGCCGGTCGTCGTCATGTAACACGGGAAATGCCAGAAAAGGCGCTCGCGCTTCAGCGTGCCTCGGCCGTCGCTCAGCGGCAGGAGACTCACCCCATCGATCAAGCCGGCGGCGGACGCAGGCGGGCGCAGTCCGGCGAGGGCGACGATGGTGGGGAAAAAGTCGATGCCGCTGACCGGCTCGACGGTCGTGCCGCCGGCCCGCACGCCGGGACCGGACCACACGGCGGGCACCCGTAAACCGCCCTCGTAGAGCGTGCCTTTGCCGCCGCGCAGAGGCGCGATGAAGCGACGGGTACCGCCGTTGTCGGAGGTGAAGATAACGTGGGTGTTGTCCGCGAGACCGAGGTCGCGCAGGGCGGCGAGGAGGCGGCCGATGTTGGTATCCAGCGCCTCCACGGTGGCGGCCATGGCGGGGTCGGAGAGGCCGGGGCGCGCCTTGTATTTGGCCAGCAAGTCGGCCTTCGGATCGTAGGGCTCGTGGACGTCGTGCGGGGCGAAATAGAGGAAGAACGGGCCGGCGCGATGCTCACCCACCCAGCGGATGGCTTCGTCGGTCATCGCATCGGACAGGTAGGCTCCGTCGTCGCGTTTGTAGGCGTCCTGCGCGAAGCCGAGGCGTTTTGGTTCGGAGTAGAAATCGAAACCCTGGCCGGTCGGGGTGGCCGACTCGCCAGCGCGTCCGCGCCCGAGGTTCCACATGCCGACCAGGGCGGTGGCGTAGCCTCCGGTGTGCAGGACTTCGGGGAGGGTCACCGTTTCGTCGGTCAAGTCGGCGCGGCTCTCGGCCGCGAGCAGGCGATGGCGGGGAGAACCGGGCACGTGACGGGGATCAACCACGGTGTAGATGCCGTGGCGCGGCGCATATTGGCCGGTGAGCAGGCTGGCGCGCGACGGGGCGCAGTTGGGCGCGGCGGCGTAGGCTTGGTTAAATACGAGGCCGGAGGCGGCCAGGCGGTCGAGCGCGGGCGTGTCGATCTGGCGGTTGCCCATGAAGCCGACGTCGCGCCAGCCCAAGTCGTCGGCGAGGATGAGCACGATGTTGGGCGGGCGTCGCACTTCGTCCGCGATGCCGGAACAGGCAAGCGAGGCGAAGACGGCGATGAATACGGAGAACCTCATGCCGCCGATTAAATCACGGCAACATTACGCGACCAATGGCGGATGGATTACAGATTGGTAATTTTGCGCGCATCGACAAGGCGCTGCGCACCGGCCAAGGTCGGGGCATGAAACTACTGGTCGCCGAGGACGAGGTCCGTCTGGCCGCGTTTATCAGGAAGGGATTGGAGGAGCAGGGCTTCATCGTAGATGTATGCCATCGTGGCGACGAGGCGCTGGAGCTGGCGATGGCGCGGGATTACGACGTGCTGGTCCTCGATATCATGATGCCCGGGCGGGATGGCTTGAGTGTGCTCTCCCGGCTGCGCGCGGCGGGGCGGGCCGCGCCGGCCTTGTTCCTGTCTGCGCGCGGGGAGCCGGAAGAGCGGGTCGAAGGGTTGAACGCGGGCGCGGATGATTATCTGGCCAAGCCCTTTTTGATGGATGAGTTGGTGGCGCGGGTGCGCGCCTTGATGCGGCGCCCGGGCGGGATGTTGGTGAACGTGTTGCGGGCCGGAGATCTCACGCTGGATCTCTTGCAGCGAGAAGTGCGACGTGGAGCGGAGACGGTGGAGTTGACCACCCGCGAGTTTGCGCTGCTGGCCTGTCTGATGCGCGCGCCGGGTCGGGTTTTTACCCGGACGCAGTTGTGCGAGCGGGTTTGGAATTACCACCACGATCCGGGCACCAACGTGGTGGACGTGTGTGTGCAGCGACTGCGCAAAAAAATCGGCGATGACCCGGCCGCCCCCCTGATCGAGACCTTGCGGGGAACCGGCTATCGCCTGAGAAAAATCTGAGCATGGAAAAGGCGAAACAACGTTCCTTCCGCGTGCGTCTGGCCTTGCTGGTCGTGGCCACGGTCGGCGGCCTGACCCTGCTTTTTGCGGTGCTGCTTTGGGAGGTCACGGTGCGCGGGCACCGCGAACGGATTGACCGCGAGCTGGCTGATACGGCCTTGTCCAGTCTGCTCAGGGAACACGGGCCGAACCATTTTAAGCGCTTTGCCGAAAGTCTGGCGCTGACCACGGGCGACGGGTCGGCGGAGTTCGTGCTACTCGTGCGGGACGAGAAAGGCGGCTTGGTGTATCGCTCGGAAAACTGGCCTGCGGAGCTGGCCGGGGACGGGAATTTGCCCAGCGCGGGCGAACTTGGGCGGCGACCGCCTGAAGACGAAAATCGGCGGACGCGCGGGCCGGACGGGCCCCTGCTGGCGCAGCGGGAATTCCGTTTCGGCACGGTGAAAACAAGCGGCGGAGAGTGGCGCGTGGTGGCGGCGGGTAATGAAAAGCGGCGGCTTTGGCTGGGCGTGGAAACGAGGGGGTTTGTGGACGAACTCAATGCGGAGAAACGCGCCTTTATCGGACTGGCGGCGGCCGCGCTCGCCGCTTCGGCGCTGGCCTCCTGGTGGCTGGCGGGCCGCGCGTTGAGACCGGTGCGGGATCTGGCCCGCAGGCTGGAGTTAATCGACGCGCGTGATCTCGGCACCCGTTTGGATGAAGCGGCGCAGGACCGGGAATTCGTGGTGCTGGCGCAGGTTTTTAACCGTTTGCTGTCCCGGCTGGAGACGAGTTTCCGGCAGGCGTCGAGGTTTGGCGCGGACGCTGCGCACGAACTGCGCACACCGCTGGCGCTGCTCCATGCGCAGCTTGAGGACGCGTTGCATCGTGCGCAGGCGGGTTCGGAGCATCAGGAAGACGTGGCGGCTTTGCTCGGCGAGGTGGCGCGGTTGCGCGATATCACGGATAAGCTTTTGCTGCTGGCGCAGGCGGATTCGGGGCGGCTTGCTCTGCGGCGCGAGACGGTGGATCTGAGCGCACTGTGCCTGGATTTGGCGGAGGATCTGCGCCTGCTCGGTCCGGAACGCCGGCTGACGGTGGCCATCGCGCCAGGGGTAAAGGTCGGTGGAGATCGTGTGTTGCTGGAACGTGTGCTCCAGAATCTGGCCGCAAACGCGGTGCGTTACAGTTCGGGCGAGGACCGGGTGGAGTTGAGTTTGGAGCCGGGTGAAAACGAGGTTCGGCTGCGATTGAGTAATGAAGGCGCGGAGATAGCGGAAGAGGAGGAGGCGCGGATTTTTGAACGCTTTTATCGAGGCGACGAAGCGCGCTCACGGGAGACGGGCGGCGCGGGTCTCGGGCTGGCCTTGGCGCGGGAAATCGCCCGTGCGCACGGAGGTGAACTGGCCCTGAGCAGCCGGAAGCCCACCTGCTTCACGCTGACCCTTCCGAAATAGCCCCAGTGTCGGGCTTGAGCAAGGGGCCCATGGGAACAAGGTGGTCCGCATGAAAATAGCCCCCGAGGAACTTCTGCTGCAGGTCAGTAAACTCGCGTTGGGCGCGGGCGAAATCGTGATGCGGCATTTCGCCGCGCCTATTCCGACGACGAGCAAGTCCAGCCGGATCGATATCGTGACGGCGGCGGACACCGAGGTGGAGGCGTTTATCGTGGGCGAGTTGACGCGGCTTTTTCCGGAACATCACATCGTCGGAGAGGAGGGCGGCGGGCAGGGCGCGGCGGCGGCGGACGCGGATTATCATTGGTTCGTGGACCCGATCGACGGCACGGTAAATTTCGCGAGCAAACTGCCCCATTTTTGCACCAGCATCGCGCTGGCTACGGCGGATCGCCAGCCGCTGCTGGGCGTGGTTTATGACCCGACGCGCCGGGAGCTGTTTACGGCGGTGCGCGGCGGCGGGGCGTGCTTGAATGGGCAACCCATTCGCGTCACGCAGACGGCGGAGCTGGTCGATGCGGTGGTCACGAGCGGTTTCCCTTACGACAAGCATACCAACCCGGATAACAACCTGCGCGAGTGGGCGGCGTTTTTGACCAAGATTCGCGGCGAGCGCCGGCTCGGTAGCGCGGCGCTGGATCTTTGCTACGTGGCGGCGGGGCGGCTCGATGGGTATTGGGAAAAGGATCTCAAAACGTACGATGTGATGGCGGGCCTGTTGATCGCGCGCGAGGCGGGCGGCAGGGTGACCGACTACGTGGGCGGAGAGTGGCCTCAGCGCGAGGAGCGCGGGCGCTACGTGGCGAGCAACGGTCGCGTGCACGCGGAGATGCTGGCGGTGCTGGCCGGGGTGGGGTAGGGCGGGTGGCGCGAGAGTTACGCCTTGCTGAGCGCGGATTGACTGCACCGGATGGGGCCAATGTCTCGAAGTGTCGTCCGAAATCCCACGCCGCGCTGTGTGCGTTGCCAGCACCTGCCCCGGTGGTGCGTTTGCGAGGGGTTGCGCACGCTGGAGTGTGCGCTCGCGGTGGATGTGCTCATGCACCGGCGTGAGGCGATGCGGCCGAGTAGCACGGGGCACCTCATTAACCGCGTTTTGCCCGCCTCGCGTCTGCATCTTTATGATCCCAATACGCCGCTGGAGCGCGCGCAGATCGTGAGACCGGGGAAGGCCCTGTGGGTTTTGCATCCGCTGGGGGAACCGATGCCGGCGAGCGCGGTGCCGGAGGATGTGCAGGTTTTGTTGCTCGATGGGAGCTGGGGCGAGGCCGCCGATATGAAGAAGGCGGTCGAGGGTTGGGGGCAACGGGTGAGCCTGCCTATGGTGGGGAAGAGCCGTTACTGGCTGCGCGCGCAGCAGGAGGCGGGGCAGTTTTCCACCATGGA
>JAIXRU010000058.1 GCA_027485045.1 Opitutaceae bacterium
CCTCGGGTTCACTAGACGTCGAGGTTGTGGGCTTTGCCACCCTTACCGGCAACTACACCTTCAACCTAGCGACGGGATTGCTCACCGCTTCTGGTTCGAACTTGGTAGCATTTATCGGTTCCGATTATAAAGGTCCTTCTGAGACCGGTGCCAAATTAACTAATAGCAGCTTCGCTATCCAGATTGATCTCACCTCGAAAAAATTCGCAGCCGTTGCCAAGGGCACACTCGCCTTGGTTGGAGTTCCTAACTTTAACCTTACTGGTTCAGACTTTGTCCTCATAGCGAATCAGTTCTCGGTTACCAAAAATCTTATCATCGGTGTTACTGGAGCTACCCAAACGGTAAGCGCCGCTGCATCTACGTACGCTTTGTCGGGCAACGCATCCTTCGCCATCGGGGCCTCGGTCTTTGCCTCCGCCAGTGTCACCCTGCAAAGTTCCCTAGCTACCGCCGCCGTCATTTCTGGTGCTTCCGCCCCCTCTGTCGGCGCAATCGAGTTGTTGATCGGGGCTAACAACGTAAACGTGCTTCTTGGTAACGCATACCAAACAATAACGATAAACGATAACAACAGCGGCTCCAGCACCTATACCCTTTCCTACAATTACGCTGGCACTACTTACACCACCGCAGCCATTGCCAAAGCTGCGACCGCGACGGATATTCAAACAGCACTCAGTGCAGCTGTTAGCACGTTAGGTGCTTCCGTTTCGGGCGCCACCGTCGCCGTCACTTCCGCTGCCGCCGGCGTGTTCCGTGTTTATCTCGGCGGCACTTTGGCTGGATCCACCTCGCCGGTCTTAAGCGGGCTCGGTTCTGTTGGCACCTTGACGGTCGGTGTTACTGGAGCCTCCGCCGGCGCCAGTATCACCGGGGGTTCCTTGGCCTTGGTCATCTATCCCTCTCTAGATAAGTACGCCTTTGCCGCCCGAGGCAACGTATCGGTTACAGGTATCGACGGCTTCTCCCTTAGCGGAGCAGTAAACTTAATCACCGGTAATCTAAGCAGCGCGACCACCCTCGATATCACCACTCCGGCCGGAAACGTAAGCGCAGCCATCCCTGCCGGGGTAACTCAACTTTCGGGCAATCTGGCCTATTCCCTCGCGAACTTTGCCACGGGTTCAGCGGATTTCGTAGTCACTTACACCGCCGCTACCTTCAGTATCGATGCCACCAACGTCTCCACTTTTGTGGGGACCGGTTACGGCACCCCTGCAGCAGTCGGTCTCTCCGTAAGCAATGGTGCCCTTGCCGCGAACTCCGATTTAAGCGCCGGTCGCTACGCTTTTGCCTCCAGTGGCACCGTCGCCTTACTCGGAGTTCCTTCGGCCACTTTGTCCGGCACCCTCTTCGTTGAACGCTCCACTTATCTCTCCACCACTTCCCTCACCCTTTCCGGAAACTCCCGTAGCGTAGCCTCCGCCGAGAGCCGGGTCGTAGGAACGAACCTTGTTTATAACTTAGGTGGCTTCATCGCCGGACAGGGCAACTTCATCGGAACCCTTAGCGGCACTCAGCTCGATTTAGTCGCCACCTCCGTCACTGCTTTTGTCGGCTCCGGCTACTCCACTCCTGGCGAAAAGGGCTTAAAAGTCACCACTGGCGACCTGGCCCTCCGCACTTTCCTGTCTACCGGCCGTTACGCCTTGGCAGCCCGCGGCACCGGTTCCCTTGTGGGCGTTACAGGTCTTACCCTCACAGGCAACTTAACCGTTATAACCGGTAACAGCCTCTCCGATCAAATACTGACTTTCGCTGGCTCCCCAACCACGGTAATTGCGGGCCTTAGCCAAGTCACGGGAACCGCTTTGCAGCTCGCAGTTGGTAATTCTCTTCTGCTTGTCGGCACTTTTACTTTCACCAAAACCGCCAGTGAAATCCTTCTCACCGCAACATCTGTCACTTCTTTCGCTGGGTCCAACTACGGGGCCGGTAACGAAACAGGCGTTAAAGTAACCGGTGCCAGCTTGGGATTAAAAATCGACCTCACGTCCGGAAAATACGCTATAGCCGCTAGCGGAGTGGGTTCGATTGTGGGGGTCGAGGACCTCACGCTGACCGGAAACCTTGGAGTCATTGCCTCCACCTTCGACGAGGATGTAACTTTTAATCTGACCGTCGCCGGAACCCCAGTGTCCGTGATTGCAGTTGCCAACACTGTTTCTCTCTCGGGCCAGGTCAGTCTAAACGTCGCAGGTTTTACCACCCTCTCTGGAAACCTTGCGTTCCAAAAGACTGCTTCTCAGCTTTCCCTGTCTGCGACCAACGTAAGCGCGTTCGTCGGTTCTGGTTCAACCGGTCTAAGTATCACCAATGGTTTAGTTGGCCTGGTACTAGACTTAACCACCGCCAAGCTAGCCTTGGGCGTTTCCGGTGCCTCCGCTCTTAATGGAGTTAGTGGCCTGTCCTTATCTGGCACCTTTGAGGTCATCGTTTCTACGTTCGCCAGCCAGGTGCTCGTTACCGCCGGAGTGGGTCCAAACACCATCGTGCTCACCGCCGCAGCCGGTCTCACCACCGCTCGAGGCACCGCGAGCGTGACAATTTCGAATTTCCTGAACCTCTCGGGTTCTTTCGCTTTCACAAAAAGCGGTTCAGATTTGGTCGCTACCGCCAGCGGCTTGACCGCCTTCCTTGGCACCGGCTTTGGCACTTCCACCGCCGTCGGTGCCTCCCTCACCGCCGGCAATCTCGGTTTGCGTGTCGTCACCACGGGAGGCGACGCCGGTAAATACGCTCTCGCCGCCACCGGAACCGCTTCTTTGGTCGGAGTCCCGGGGCTGACCGTCACCGGCAGTTTCGACGTGCGTCGTAGCACTTTTGGAACATCTCAGGATGTTACCCTGAATAGCGCTACCGTTAGCTTGTCGACCGGGGTACGAACCTTTGCCGGCACCGGCCTTACCCTTGCTATCGCCAATCAGCTCAGCCTTTCCGGCAATCTCACCTTCGACCTTTCTAGTTCTGAAGTCGTCGTCATCGGCGACTCACTTACTGCCAGCCTGAATCTCGGCACTTTCTCCGCTGGCTTTTCCTCCGGAACCCTAGCGCTGCTAGTCCGTGGCAATGGCACCTTCGCCCTCTCTGCTGGTGCCACTACGTTCAGCCTCGTCGGTGCCGGCTTCGCCTCCGCCACCGCCACTACAGTCACTTTCGCCTACAACAATACAGGAATCGACCTCGTTGCCGCCCCCCGCGTACTAACTGTAGGTGCAGCCAGTGCTTCGCTCGACCCCGCCCTTGGCACCACCGCCGCACCTTACGTCGCCCTCGCCGCCACCGGCGTTTCGGTACAAATTTCCGGCCTCGTTACCGCCACCGGCAACTTCACCTTCAGTCGCGCCACCACCGCAGATGGCGATGACGTGGTCCGCATCGGCGTTATCAACTTCGGCACCACCCTCGGCACCGCCACCACTACCTTCCTCACACTCAGCAACGGTTCAGGCGCGCTGCTCGTTTCCACCTCTGGCGGAGTTACCTCCACCGCCGCAACCCTCACCGTTAGCGCCGCTCTCGCCAACGTCCCCGGCGTCACCCTCGGCGCCTCCACCTTCACCCTGGAGTTTAACACCGGCACTGCCGCCGTCAGCGAATCGTTCAACGTCGGAGGCTCTACGGTCGCTCTCAACCTACCCGGCGGCGTCTTCTTCCGCGTCATCGCCGACCCGATCAATCTCACCATCGCGGGCACCACCTTGACCGGACGCATCGCCTTCGAGCAGACCACAGACACCGCGGGTGCCAAGACCACCGTTCTCTCCCTCGCGGACGTCACCATCGCCGCCTTCAGCAACCCTCAGACCGCCGCCCCCATCGCCATTACCGGTGCCCGTGGCATCGCCGTCCTCACTTCCGCCGGAATCGGGGCCAGCCTCAGCTTCCTCGCCTCCGCAGGCATCACCGGCATCTCGGCCAACAGCGAAGTCGTCCTCGAGATTAACAACACCAACGCTGCCGTGAACGCCGAAGGACCCTTCGGCTCCCTCGCCCTCTCCGCCGGTATTTATCAGAGCATAGTACTCAACAATCTCTCCATTGTCCTGCCAGGCGTGGAAATCTCCGGCGACTTCAGCTTCCGCACCGTCACCACCACCGGCGGCTCTCCCACTCAGATTCAGATCATCGTGGGCAATAACGTCACCGTCTTCGTAGGTAACAACACTGGCGCAGCCCGCATAGGATTGGAAATGACCGACGGCCAGGCCGTATTAATCCGCACCGACGCCACCACCGAAGTCGGCTTTGTCACTGGTCGCGTCCGCCTCGTCGGTGTCCCCGGCTTCTCGGTCGATGCCACCATGACCCTCCGGCTCAACGAGACGTCCACCCCCTCCGCCTACAACCAGTCCTTCACCCTCGACGGCGCGACCGTTACCCTAGACTTCGCCGCAGACGAGATTGCTGCCGGCGGCATCGCCTTCGCCCAAGCCACCGCCACCTCGGTCAATGTTAACCTCAACGGCTTCGTCGTGTTGCGCGGCGACTTCACCTTCACTCGCACCGCCACCACTTTCGTCGCTGCCGGTGCCAATATCACCGCTTTCGCCGGCTCCGGCTTCGGCAGCGCATCCGAGACCGGCATCAAGATTACCGCCGCCCGATTCGCCCTTCTTATCCAGCATACTGGGACGGACGCCGGCAAATTCGTGGTCGGTGCCCAAGGCACAGGCGCCCTTCTTGGCGTGCCCAACTCAACCCTCACCGCAACCCTCACTGTCATCGTCAACCAGTTCACCTCCACCAAAAACCTTACCGCGGGACTCAGTGGCAGCACCGTTGCCCTTACTGCCGCCGCCACCACTACTTCCATCTCCGGTAACGGCACCCTCAACCTCGCCGGATCCGTGGTCGTCGCCGCCGACTTCTCCTTCCAAAGCTCACCCGCCATAGCCGAATGGATCGACGGACTAGCCCAAGGTCTCACCACATCCGTCACCGAAGTCGTTCCCCCCGCGTCCGGCATCGATGAGGAACAACTCCTCACCATCGACTCTGTCGCCCAAGCCTACGGCACCTTCACCCTGAGCTATGCCGGTGAGACCACCGCATCCATCGCCCTCGCGCTCAACAACACCGCAACCATGGCCGCTGCGATTCAGGCCGCTCTCGAAAACCTTACGACCATCGGTTCAGGCAACGTCGCTGTCACCTACGCTGGTTCCCCTGCTACCGGCCAGCAAAGCTTCCGCGTCCGCTTCACCGGTAGCCTCGCCGCCACCGATGTCGCTCCCCTTACCGTTGCCGTCTCCACCTCCGGCACCATCGAGTCGCAAGTCTGGCGCGTCTCCCTAGGTGCTTCCATCGGCACATTCACCTTCCAGCTCGGCGGCTCCGGACCCACCGCCGCCCTCTCCCTCAACGGCACCGAAGCGCCCGGCACAGTCGCCGCCTCCCTACGCACCACTCTCGCCACCCTCGCACCACTTACCTCCTCTGCTCTTACCGTAACTTCTCTCGGCGGCGGTGACTACCGCGTCGCAGTTGGCGGTCCGCTCACCGGAACCGTGTTCGGAGCCCTCTCCGTCGCCACCGCCCTGCCTGCCCCCACCTCCTCCGTCACGACCACCACCGTCGGCGGCAGTAGCGTAAGCGAGGTTTTGGTCATCACCCTGCTCAACCCGTCCCTTGCCGGAACCGGCACCTACACCTTATCCCTCGGCGGTCAGACCAGTGCCCCCATCCGCTTCGCAGGCTCGGATATTACCAATAACGCAATTTACCTACGCAACGCCCTCGAAGCGTTCTCCGCCATCGGCTCCGGGAACGTATCTGTAGTTTTCGATGCTAACCCCAATCCTATTACAGCTCAGCGCTATATCGTCACCTTCCTAGGCGCCCGCGCCGGCCAAAACATCGGTGAAATTACCGCAGACTTCTCGAAATTCCGCAGTGGCTCTGTCACGGTTTCCACCACCACCCAAGGCTCGGGCGCAACCAACCCGACCCAGACGGTGACTTTCGCCTCCGCTGTAGCCGCCACGTTCACCCTCGGCCTGACTCTCGGCGGCACCACCTACACTTCCAGCGCGCTCTCCACCTCCGCAAGTGCTTCCCAAGTCCAGGCCGCGCTCAACGCCGCCCTCGGCAGCGCGGGAACCACGACCGTCACCTCCGCCGGCTCCGGCATCTGGACCCTCGCCTTTGGTGGCGCGCTCGCCGGCACCTCTCCCCCGTTGCTAGTAGTCAACTCGACTGTTACCGCTCCAATCGCTTCCGTCACCGTTATCACTACCGGAGGCAACCAAACCCCCTCAGCTAACGCTCTTACCGCCGCCATTACCACTGATCGCCAAGGCGGCACTGCCGGTGGATCCGTCCAGCAAGTCGCTATTAACGCCGACGCTGACGCTCCTGGCACCTTCACTCTTTCGCTGGCTTACAATAGCCGCACCTACACCACCGCCTCGCTCGCGCTAAACGCCTCCGCGAGCGCTGTCGCCGCCGCTCTCACCACCGCCTTCGGCTCGCTCACCGGCGCAACGGTCAGCGTGACCTCCGCCGCCGCCGGCCAATACCGTATCGCCTTTGGCGGCACCTTCGCCGGCCAAGCGTTGAACCTCCTGAAAGTCACCGCCGAACTGACGCCTCCGCCCGTCACCCTCCAGCAGATTCTGATCGGCGCGACCAACGTCACCGCCTTCCTCGGCACGAACTACAACAACGTCGGCGGCACCGAGACCGGCATCAAGCTGACCGGCGGCACCCTCGCGATGGTGCTCTACCCGACCACCGCCCAATACGCCCTCGCCGC
>JAIXRU010000300.1 GCA_027485045.1 Opitutaceae bacterium
AGTGAGGTCATGCAGCTAAGCGGCGGCATAAAAGCCGAGGCGCGCTTCACCCTGAATCTGACCCCGACCAAGCCTCTGGTGCGTTTCGGTGAGAACGGCTACTCCCGCAAAGGCGCTGCTCCCACGGCGGCCAGTTACTACCTCACCTTCCCGCGGCTTGCGGCCACCGGGCAGCTAACTCTTGGAGGCGTCACCTTGCCGGTCACGGGCGAGGCCTGGATGGATCACGAATACAGCAGCAGCCAGCTTGATCAAAACCAAGTCGGTTGGGACTGGCTGAGTGCTCAGCTCAAGGACGGACGCGAGATCATGTTCTACCGCTTGCGTGACCGCACGGGCGGCACCGATCCCGCTTCCACCCTGACCTGGATCGACCGGGAAGGGCGCGCGGTCAAAGCCCCTTACCGCTGGGAGCCCCTCACCTACTGGACAAGTCCCAAAACCGGCGCGCGTTACCCCCAGCGTATCCGTTTGGTCACGACCGACCCGGAAAATGGACGCGAGACGGTGTTTACCGTTGTGCCGTTTCACCCCGATCAAGAACTCGGCGGCAGCCTGGGCGGCGTCACTTACTGGGAAGGCGCATGCAGACTGCTGGCCGAGGATGGTAGCGAAGCCGGCTCGGCCTACCTGGAACTGACCGGCTACGACCGCGCCTTGGAAGTGCTGCGGTAAGGCGAGCGGAGACGGATACCCGCCGCCGCCCGCAAGTGGCCTTTTTGTTCGACCAGCCGCTTTGCGTTTCCGGCAAAAGCCATAGGCTGACGCATGTCTTCTTTTGTTATCATAGCCGGCATCACAGGCGGCATCGGTTCCGAATTGGCGCGGCGTCTCCATGCCGCCGGCTGGCGGGTCGGGGGGTTCGCCCGCAACGCAGCCCGCCTGACCGCACTCGCGGAGGAATTACCCGGGCTCGAGACCTGTGTCGCCGAGGCCACGGATGCGGCGGCGGTGGCGGCGGCGGTCGCCGATCTCACCGCCCGAGGCGGCGGTCGGCTGGATGCCTATGTGCACTGCGTCGGTTCCATTATCTTAAAAGCGGCGCATCAGACTTCGCTCGAAGAATGGCGGGCGACCTTGGACTTGAATCTTAATTCCGCGTTTTACGGTCTCAAGGCGGCGGTGGTGCCCATGCAGACGCAGGGCGCCAGCTGCATTGTGCTGCTGAGTTCGGTGGCCGCCGGCACCGGTTTGCCGAGCCACGAAGCCATTTCCGCGGCCAAGGGTGGCGTCGAAGGCTTGGTGCGCGCCGCCGCCGCCAGTTATGCTTCGCGCAATGTGCGGGTTAATGCGGTCGCGCCTGGTTTGGTGGATACGCCGCTGGCCGGTGCGCTTTTGGGGAACCCAGCCGCCCGGGCATTCTCCGAAAAACTTCATCCGCTCGGTCGAGTAGGGGCTCCCGCCAACGTCGCCTCAGCCATCGCTTACCTGCTTTCCCCCGAGGCTGACTGGGTTACCGGGCAGGTGTGGGCGGTGGACGGCGGGCTCAGCTCCGTGAGGCCGCGACCGAAGGCATAAAAAAGCCCGGTCGTGTTGGTGACCGGGCCGTAAACAAAAAACTAGCTTCGTTTACAGGGTGTAGCCATCCGGCACCACGACGCCTTTTGGCACCACCAGCACGCCATCGCGGATGATAATGCCGTGCGGGTAAGTTCCGTCAGCTTTGCCCAAGGCGCTGAGTTTTACGCCTGCGCCGATGCGGGCGTTTTTGTCGATGATGGCGTGTTCAATTGAGGAGTTGGCGCCGATTCCGAGGTGCGGCCGACCACCGTCGCCGTTGGCACTGAGCTCGGCATCGCTTTCGTAGTAATCGGCGCCCATCATGACGACGTCCTTGAGCACGGAGCCGGCACGTACAATTGAGCGAATGCCCAGCACGCTGTGCGTGATGCTGGAATCCTCGATGATGGAGCCGTCGCCGAAGACGGCGTAGTCGAAGGTGCAGCGGTTGATTTTGCTTGGAGGCAGGTAGCGATCCTGGGTGTAGATCGGCGCGGATTGGTCGAAAAAGTTAAACGGCGGCAAGGGCTGGGCGAGCGCCAGGTTGGCGTCAAAGAAAGCCTTAACTGTACCGATGTCTTCCCAATAACCCTCGAACACGTGGGCGAAGAGTTTCTTTTTGCCGAGCAGCGCAGGGATGACCTCTTTGCCGAAATCCTTCATGTCGTTGTCCAACGCATCGGCCAGGGCCTTGCGGTTGAAAACGTAGATGCCCATCGAAGCGAGACAGTGTTTCTCACCGGTCGGGCTGCTGAGCTTGGCGCTGAGCGCGTCGCTGATGGCGAGGCTGTTGATGATTTTGGGGTCCTTCGGTTTTTCGACGAACTCGGAGATGGAAAGATCGTCATTCACCCGCATCAGGCCAAGGCCTTCGACCTTGGAAACGGGGAAGGCGATGGCCGCGATGGAGACATCTGCGCCAGTCGCGATGTGTTCGGCTACGATCTTGCCAAAATCCATCCGGTAGAGCTGATCGCCCGAGAGGATGAGCACGTATTCGTGCTGGAAGTTTCGGAAGTGCTGTAGATTGCGACGCACCGCATCCGCCGTGCCTTGATACCAGTCCAGACTCTTTTCCGTCTGTTCGGCGGAAAGGATGTCCACGAAACCGCCACCGAACGGGTCGAAGTGGAAGGTGTTTTGGATATGGCGATGCAACGAGGCCGTATGGAACTGCGTGAGCAGGAAGATGCGGTTGATGTCGCTGTTGATACAGTTGCTGATCGGAATATCCACCAAGCGATATTTGCCGGCGAGGGGGACCGCCGGTTTGCAACGCTCAGCCGTTAGGGGGTGCAAACGCGTGCCGCGTCCGCCACCCATGATCACTGCGAGAACATTCTTTTGAGGGGTCATTATTATATTGGCCTATAGCCTTGCGAAGGCTTTGCAGGGACTCGTAACTTCGCCAGCTAAAACCTCAAAAAAACATGTGTGGAATCGTCGGTTACGTGGGTCGTCAAAAAGCGGCCGCCATAATGCTGGAAGGCCTCAAGCGGCTCGAATATCGCGGCTATGATTCCGCGGGCCTAGCCGTGTTACAGGGGGATGGCATCACTTTGGTGAAATCCATCGGGCGGGTGGCCGCTTTGGCCAAACTCGCCTCCAGTCGTAAGCTTTCCGGCACCTGCGGCATCTCACACACCCGCTGGGCTACCCACGGCGGCGTCACCGATGCCAATGCTCACCCTCACGTTTCCAGCGATGGCCAGATTGCCTTGGTGCACAACGGCGTGATCGAGAATTACGTGCACATGAAGCGGTTTCTCTTGGAGAAGGGCTACACCTTCAAGTCCGAGACCGATACCGAGGTTCTGGCCAACCTCATCGCCTACCACTACGCCAAACAACCCGCCGTTAACGGCGAGGGCTCCCGCTTCCTCGAAGCCGTGCGGAAAACCCTCCTGCATGTCGAGGGCACCTACGGCATCGCCGTGCTTTCGCCCGCCCACCCGGGAGAAATGGTCGCCGCCCGCAAGGGCTCGCCCCTGATTCTGGGCGTGGGCGAACACGAGCACCTCATCGCTTCTGACGTCTCGGCCCTGGTCTCCCGCACCCAAAACGTCGTCTACCTGAAAGACGGCGAACTCGTGCACATTACCCCGGCTGGTTTTACCCTGAGCACGCTTGATCTCGCAGACGTTTCGCCGGTGATCGACCAGGTGACCTGGTCGGTGGACGAGGCCGAACTCGGCGAACACCCGCACTTCATGCGCAAGGAGATTTTCGAGCAACCGCTCGCGCTGGAAAACGCCATGCGCGGTCGTTTCTCCGCCGATGGTTCCTCCGCCAACTTCGGCGGCCTGAATCTCACCCCGGCCGACTTCCGCACCATCGACCGCTTCGTCTTCACCTCCTGCGGCACCGGCTGGCACGCCTGCCTGGTCGCCGAGCATTTGATCGAGCGCTTCGCCCGCATCCCGGTCGAGGTGGATTACGCCTCGGAGTTTCGCTACCGCAACGCCCCGCTCGACCGCGATGCGTTGTTCTTCGTCATTTCCCAGTCCGGCGAGACGATCGACACCCTCGCCGCCCTCCGCGAAGCCAAACGCAAGGGCTACAAATGCATGGCGATTTGCAACGTCGTCGGCTCCACCATCGCCCGCGAAGCCGATGGCGGCATCTATCAACACGCCGGCCCGGAGATCGGTGTCGCCTCCACCAAGGCCTTCACCAGCCAGCTCCTCATCTCCGCCATGTTTGCCCTCTACGTGGCCCGCATGCGCGACATGAGTTTCGCCGATGGCGTCGAGTACATCGCCGGTCTCAAGGCCGTGCCCGATCTCGCCCGCCGCGTCCTCGAACAGGCCCCGCACATTCAGAATATCGCCCTGCGCTACGCCAAGTATAACGATTTCCTCTTCCTCGGCCGCCTGTCGCTTTTCCCCATCGCGCTGGAGGGCGCGCTCAAGTTGAAGGAGATTTCCTACATCCACGCCGAGGGCTACCCCGCCGCCGAGATGAAACACGGGCCCATCGCACTCATCAGCGACCAGTGTCCTTCCGTGTTCCTCGTGCCGAAAGGCGAGCTGTTCAACAAGGTCCTTTCCTCGATGCAGGAGATCAAGGCGCGCAAGGGTCTCATCATCGCCATCGTGCCGGAGAACCTGGAACTCCCCGAGGGACTCGCCGACGAGGTCATCACCATCCCTGACTGCCACGAGGCCGCCTTGCCCATCCTGGCCACTATCCCGGTACAACTCCTCAGCTACTACATCGCCGTGGCCCGAGGCTGCGACGTCGACAAACCCCGCAACCTCGCGAAATCCGTCACGGTGGAATAACCCCCG
>JAIXRU010000232.1 GCA_027485045.1 Opitutaceae bacterium
CTTGGGCTGGGCTTGCAAAAAGCTCGGCATCAAGGTCGCAACGCCGGTCTTCGACGGTATCCCCGAGAAGAAGGTGCGCGAATACCTCAAGCAGGCCAACGATATCGAAAAGGACAACGACGGCAAAAAAGACGGCGTGGTCACGGTCACGACTGCTGGCAAAGCGACTCTCTTCGACGGCCGCACCGGCGAGAAGATCGACCAGCAAGTGGTGGTAGGCTACATCTACATGTTGAAGCTGAATCACTTGGTTTCTCACAAGATCCACGCTCGCGCCGTCGGTCCCTACTCCCTCGTCACTCAGCAACCGCTGGGCGGCAAGGCGCAATACGGTGGCCAGCGCTTCGGCGAAATGGAGGTGTGGGCGCTCGAAGCCTACGGTGCCGCGCATACCCTCCAGGAGTTGCTCACCGTCAAATCCGACGACGTGCAAGGCCGCACCAAGATCTACGAGTCTCTCGTCAAGGGCGACAACACCTTGCAGGCCGGCACGCCCGAGTCCTTCAACGTGCTCATCAAGGAAATCCAATCCCTTGGCTTGGATATCCGTCTCAATAAACGCGATGCGCTCGGCAATCTTGTCGAGACCCGCCCGCCCTCCGCCGCCCAGATCGCCTCCGGCAATCCTCGCGCCACCAGCCTCTAAATCTTAATCACCAGGGAATTATACATGAGCATCCAACCCAATGAAGTCGCCGCCGGTGCACGCGAAGAAGTTCGCTCTGCCTTCGGCCTCGACGAGAATCCCTTCGACTGCGTTTCCATCACCGTCGCTTCCCCCGAGACCATCCGTAACTGGTCCCGTGGCGAAGTGAAGAACCCGGAGACCATCAACTACCGCACCTTCAAGCCCGAGCCAGGTGGTCTTTTTTGCCAAAAGATTTTCGGGCCGGTGCGTGACTACGAGTGCGCTTGCGGTAAGTACAAGCGTATCAAGTATAAGGATGTTATCTGCGATCGTTGCGGCGTCGAGGTCACCGTATCACGCGTTCGTCGCGAGCGCATGGGCCACATCGAACTGGCCGTGCCCGTTACCCATATCTGGTTTCTCAAGAGCATGCCCAGCCGTCTCGGCCTGCTCTTAGACATGACCGCCCGCTCCTTGGAGCGCGTTATCTACTACGAAAACTACATGGTGATCGATCCGGGCAAGACCCCGCTCGAACACAAACAGCTCCTAACCGACACCGAGTACCGTCAGGCGCTCGACGAATACGGTGACGATTCCTTCGTCGCCAAGATGGGTGCCGAAGCTCTGCGTGAGTGCCTGAAGCTCATGGACATGGATGCTACCGTGGCCGAGCTGCAGGAGAACATGCGCGCCACCAAGTCGAAGCAGATCAAGAAGAAGCTCTCCAAGCGACTCAAGGTCATCCAAGGCTTTATCAACTCCAAGTCCCGTCCCGAGTGGATGGTTCTGGAAGTGCTGCCCGTGATCCCGCCCGATCTCCGCCCGCTCGTTCCGCTCGAAGGCGGCCGTTTCGCCACCTCTGACCTAAACGATCTCTATCGTCGCGTCATCAACCGCAACAATCGCTTGCGGAACTTGATGAACCTTAAGACGCCCGACGTCATCATCAACAACGAGAAGCGCATGCTTCAGGAGTCGGTGGACGCCCTCTTCGACAACGGCCGCCATGGCCGCCCTGTAACTGGCGCAGGCAATCGCCCCCTTAAGTCCTTGTCCGACATGCTCAAGGGCAAGCAGGGTCGTTTCCGCCAAAACTTGCTCGGCAAGCGCGTGGACTACTCCGGCCGTTCCGTGATCGTCATCGGTCCTGAGCTCAAGCTCAGCCAATGCGGATTGCCCAAGAAAATGGCCCTCGTCCTCTTCGAACCCTTCATCATCCGGCGCCTCAAGGAGCTCGGCTTCGTGCACACCGTTCGCGGTGCGCGAAAGATGATTGAGAAGAAGTCCCCTGAAGTTTGGGATATCTTGGAGGAAGTCACCAAGGGCCACCCGGTTCTCCTGAATCGCGCCCCCACGCTTCACCGTCTCTCGATCCAGGCTTTCGAGCCTGTGCTCATCGAGGGCGAAGCCATTCGCGTTCACCCCTTGGTCTGTACCGCTTACAACGCCGACTTCGACGGTGACCAGATGGCCGTTCACGTCCCCCTCTCTCTTGAGGCCGTGATGGAGTGCAAACTCCTCATGATGGCGACGAGTAACATCTTCTCGCCCTCATCGGGTAAGGTTATTTTGACGCCTTCGCAGGACATCGTTCTTGGTGCCTACTACCTGACCATCGAGCCTCGCAAGAAGGCCTCGCCGGATGTTCGCGTTCCCCTGCTATCGGGACTACACGAGGTGCTCTACGTTAAAGCCGACGGTGCCCTCAAGTTCCACGACTGGATCGATGTTCCCAACCCCGACTTCGGTCGCGACACCGTTTACGGCAATAAACAAAAACGCATTCTACGCACCACCGTCGGCCGCGTGATCTTCAATCAGATCTGGCCCGATGGTCTTGGCTTCGTGAATTTCCCTGTGCCCAAGGGCAAGCTCGGCGACATCATCCTCGCGACCACCAAGGTTACGACCGATGTCATCGTTGTCGAGACCCTCGATAAGCTCAAGGAACTCGGATTCCAGACCGCCATGCAGGCTGGTATCTCCATCGGTATCGACGACATGATCATCCCCGAGTCCAAAAAAGACATCGTTAAGGAAGCTCGTGGTCGCATCACCGAGGTCGAAGCCCAGTTCTCCAAGGGTATCATCACCGATGGCGAACGTTACAACAAGGTCATCGATATCTGGACCGGCGTAACCGACAAGATCGCCAAGGAAGTGTTCTCGAAGCTCGAGACCAACGACGGCAAACCCGAGGTTAACCCGGTGTTCGTCATGATGGACTCCGGTGCGCGTGGTAACAAGCAGCAGGTCCGCCAGCTTTGCGGCGCCCGCGGTCTGATGGCCAAGCCCTCCGGCGAAATCATCGAACGTCCCATCCTCTCGTCCTTCCGCGAAGGTCTCACGGTTCTCGAATACTTCATCTCGACCCACGGTGCCCGTAAGGGTCTCGCCGACACCGCCCTCAAGACGGCCGACGCCGGTTACCTTACCCGTAAACTGTGCGACGTCGCCATGGATGTGGTCATCGCCGAAGAAGATTCCGGCGCGCGCGATGGCATTTGGAAGAAGGCCATCGTGGAAGGTGACGACGAAATCGTTTCCTTGCGCGACCGTATCGTCGGCCGTTTCAGCTCTGACGATGTCGTCAATCCTCTCAATCCATCCCAGGTTTTGGTTGGCTCTGGTGAACTGATCACCGAAGAGATCGCCACCATCATCGTTGAAGCCGGCGTGGAGCGCGTGAAGATCATGTCGCCCCTTAGCTCGACCAGCCCCCTCGGTATCGACGCCAAGTGCTACGGTATCAACCCCGCCACCAACAAGGTCGCGAAGGTCGGTGACTCCGTCGGCATCATCGCCGCCCAGTCCATCGGCGAACCCGGCACGCAGCTCACCATGCGCACGTTCCACATCGGTGGCGTCGCCTCCGGCGGTTTCAAGACCCCCGAAGTTCGCGTCCGTGTGGGTGGCAAGATCAAATACAAGGGCCTCCGACTCGTGGAAGTTGCTGAAGGCGCCTCCATTGTGCTTAACAAGACTGGTTCCATCCAGATCTTGGACAACGAAGACCGTGAACTTGAGACCTACAACATCGTGGTCGGCTCTGTCCTTCCCGTTGGTGACGGCGAGCAGATCAAGAAGGGTGAAATTCTCGCCCAGTGGGATCCTTACAACGTTCCCGTGCTTTCCGAAAAGGGCGGCACCTTGGCGTTCAAGGACATGATCACCGGCGTCACCGTTAAGCGCGAGCTCGACGAAGCCACCGGTCGTATCGCCATCGTCGTTATCGAGCACAAGGAAGACCTGAATCCACAGATCGAAATCCGCGACGGTGCCAACAAAGCCATCGCCGCCTACTCGATTCCCGTCGGCGCTCAGATCGTGGTTAACGAAGGTGACGACATCCAACCCGGTGCGCTCTTGGCCAAGACTCCCCGTCAGGCGTCCAAGACCAAGGACATTACCGGTGGTCTCCCTCGCGTGGCCGAGCTCTTCGAAGCTCGCCGCCCGAAGGATGCCGCCGAGATGGCCCGCATCGAAGGCATCGTGTCCTTCGAAGGCACCCTACGCGGCAAGCGCAAGCTCGTCGTCCGCAACCCCGATACCGCCCAGGAAGAAGAGCATCTCATCCCCGCCGGCAAGCACATCATCGTCCAGCCGGGCGATCTCGTGACCAAGGGCCAGCATCTCACGGAAGGCTCCGCCGATCCGCACGAGATTCTGGAGATCCTCGGGCCTGCCGCGCTCTATGAGTTCCTCATCGGCCAGGTGCAGGAAGTTTACCGTCTGCAAGGCGTGACGATCAACGACAAGCACATCGAGATCATCATCCGCCAGATGCTCCGCAAGGTTCGTATCACCGATCCGGGTGACAGCGAATACTTCTGGGGCGAGCAGGTGGACCGCACCACCTTCCTCTCCGAGAACCGTCGTATCGAAGAGGCCGGCGGCAAGCCTGCCGAGGCCGAGCCCATCTTGCTCGGTATCACCAAGGCCTCCCTC
>JAIXRU010000024.1 GCA_027485045.1 Opitutaceae bacterium
AGCTTCCAGAGGGTGAAATTCCGCCCGCCCGCGCCCATGCGGGTCTGCGCGAAGAAAACCGGGCCGCCGGGCGATTCCCGTTTGATCAAAACCGCGAGCACGGCGATGAGCGGAGCGGAGAGAAGCAGACCAAACAGGGCTCCTAGTACGTCGAGGGCGCGTTTGAGGGCGCGGTTGAAGAGGCGGTTTATAGCAAGCTCCTCAACCCCGAGCACGGGCAGGCGGCCGATGGTTTGCAGGCGCAGGCCGCTGACGAGGATTTGAAAGGAGGAGGGGATGATTTTCCAGTCCACGAAGGTTTGCTCACAGGCATCGACGATCGTGCGAAGGTGTTCGCGAGGGAGATCGGTGCGGGCGGCGATAAGCACATCGATTGAGTGGGTGTTTAGCGCAGTCAGGATGTTTACCGAGTTGCCGATCACGGGCACGTCGGCCGGGCAGGTTTCGTCGGGCAGCGAAATCAGGCCGCAGAAAACGTAGGGGTGGGCGGGGCTCTGGGCGAGATCGGCGACGAGGGTGCGGGCTTCGTCGTTCCAGCCGAGAACGGCGACACGCTGGCGTAAGCGGTCGACCAACCAAGGCCGGGTAAAGGTGTGGTAGGCGGCGCTGCGCCAGAGAAACATCAGGCTCAGAACCAATACGTAGGCGAGCACGACAAACCAGCGGGAGATGGGCGGGTCGAATTTCAGGACCAGGGAGAGGCTCAGGTAGGCGGCCAGCCAGAAAGTGGAGCCTTTGATGATGAGGTTGAGCGCCTGAAACTTTCGCAGAATGAGGCGCTCTTCGTAAAGACCGAGCTGGGCGTAGGCGACGAGCAGAAAGGCCACACCAAGCAGGAGCAGCGGAAGGTAGCGGAAGTAGCTGGCATCGGGTACGTCGAGCCCGATGTTGCCCACGGGAGTCTCGTAGCGGAGCCAGTAACCTAGGGAGAGCGCACCGAAGGCGACCAGCGCATCGCCCGCCACCAGAAAGGCGGGGCAAAGAACCTTGCGCAGGCGAACGGTGGGCGGGGTGGCATGCATTAAGATAAGCGGAAGCGCAGGTGTTATGGAGTTGGCAGGGCAAGTTCGCCAACAACGAGTAAATCGCGGGGAGAAATAAAACCGCGGGACGGGAGTGCGTCGGCTAGAGCAGGTGGCGGATCGACTTTGAAGAGAATGTTTACATCCACGGGCGCGGGGCCGTCGGGGTGTCCGTAAAGTACGCCGTGTCCAAGGCGGGCGCGGCGAAAGGCCGAAGAGGCGAGGACGGTCGGGCCGGGGTTGCGCAGGGCGGCGACGAAGGCCGGAGCGAGCGCGCGAGTTTCCAGGAAATTGGCGGCGTGGTTGAGCGCTGCGAGGCGGTAAGGAGCGAGGCGGGGGTCCTGCCATTGCGGGGACCAGGCGAAAGACGGATCCGACAAAACCTCGGCGGCAAGAGCGGCAAGGGCGGGCAGGGGGGCGGAAGGTGTATTACCGTCAATTTGCGAGAGGGCGAGCCCGAGCCATACCCCGGCTCTGGCGGGGGCTAGACGGGCAGCGGTGGCGAAGTGAAGGGAGGCTAGAGCTGGCTGAGTAGCGAGGAGCAGCCAGGCGGCGTTGTAGTGGGCAAGCTCGTGGGCGGGATTAAGTAATGCGGAACTTTGCCACAAGGCGGCGGCTTGGTCGGGTGCGGGTGGCGGCAGGTCGGCGAAGGGATGGCCGGTGGCGAGATGAGAGGCGAGCTGGTCGGTGTAAAAGGGATCGGCGGGCGCAAGGGCGTGGGCGCGCTGGAGGGCATTAGCGTAGGCGACTGGCTGATTCGCGGCGGCGGCGTCTTGCGCAGTGGCCCAAGCGGAACGAGCAGCCAGATCCCGGCCCAGAGGCCAGACGAGACAGCCGAGCACGACAACGAAAAGCACTACCAGAACACGGTGGGACGCGGGACGAAGGGTCGAAGCGGGTGTGCTTTTTTCGCGATAAAGGGACAAGGCCGCGACCGGAAGAGCGGCGAGCAAAGTGAAGGCAGGGGTGGCGAAGGGGTGGTCGAAAAGCAGGAGGATGCCCGTCCCGGCGAAGGTGGCGGTCAGGGGCATGAATTGCGGCGAGTTGCGAAGCGCAAAAAGGCCGCGCGCAAGGGCTGCGAGCAGCAGAGTGAGGCAGAGCAGACCGGCCAGGCCGAGGGTGGCGGCGGTTTGAGCAGGGGTGTTGTGCAGGTGGAGATAGTTATCGGGTGTGCCGGGTAAGGTGGCGCGCACGCCGGGGAAAACATGCGGCACGGAGCCGGGGCCCCAGCCCAGGGCGGGACGTTCCCAGGCAAGTTTGATGCCGCCCAGAATCATGGCGGTGCGCTGGGCGTTGCTTTCGCTGGCGGAGGCGGACCAGCGGCCACTGAGGGCAAGGTCTCGCAGGCGGTGATTGGTGAAAATCGTGACGGCGAGAGCGAGGACGACGAGCGATGCAAAACGAAGGAATCGACCTTGGCGCAGCAAGTGCAGGCCAGCGGCGATGATTATCGCGGCGGCCAAAGCGAGGACAGCCCCTCGGCTGGATGAACTGACGGTGAGAGCAGCAGCCAAAGTGGCCCCGCCAGCGTGGAGAAAACAAACGACGCGTGAGTAGTTGCGCGTGCGCCAAGCCAGACTGGCAAGGATACAGGCAGCCAATGCACAGACCGCGCCGGTGGTGTTGGCATGGCCGAAAGGTTGGGAGTTGCGGCCGGGGGAATCCAGCAACCAGAGAAGGCCGGAGGTAAAAAGCAGGGGGTATAGAAACCACGCGATAAGGTGTTTGGCGCGGGGTAACTTTAGCACGGGCAGCAAGGCATAGGGCAGGGCGACTGCGCCGAGAAAGGGGAGCAGGTTAGGCATCAGGGTCGCGCTTAGCGGTGAGCACAAAGCGGAGGCGATGCCGGTCGCAGCCAAACCGGCGAAGGACCAGTCGAGGAGACCGCCGAGACGGGAGTGGGGAAGGCGGAGGGCCAGGCGAACGAGAGCGACGGCCACAGGTAGAAGCCAGAACACGGCGGCTGCGGCGGCCATGGGCCAGGTCAGCAGGCGCGTGGCGGATAGCGGTGGCAGGGTGAGTGCGAGGGCGAGGGCCA
This sequence comes from Opitutaceae bacterium, assembly GCA_027485045.1. Lineage (GTDB taxonomy): Bacteria > Verrucomicrobiota > Verrucomicrobiia > Opitutales > Opitutaceae > IMCC26134_A. Next base: position 3,061 of record JAIXRU010000024.1, read on the forward strand.
GTCCGATCAGGGTAAGCAGGGCTGGGGTGACCAAGGGGCGTGGCTGCGCGGGTAGATTCAAGCTTTAGGATCGGCGGGCTTAACTGGATAGATTGTATTTTAAAATCGCGTACAGTGCGCGGAAACCGTCGCGCCAGCCGATTTTTTTCCCCTCTTTGTAGGTTCGCCCGTAGTAACTGATACCGACCTCATAGATTACGATATCGGGGATCTTGGATAGCTTGGCGGTGAGCTCGGGTTCGAAGCCGAAGCGGTTTTCCTGAATGGTGATCCGGCGGACGATATCGCTCTTCATCACTTTGTAACACGTTTCCATGTCGGTGAGGTTGAGGTTGGTGAACATGTTCGAGAGCAAGGTGAGGAACTTGTTGCCCACCATGTGCCAGAAATAGACGACGCGGTGGGGGCCGCCGCCCATGAAGCAGGAACCGAAGACGGCATCCGCTTTGCCTTCTTCGATGGGGCGCAGGAGCAGGGGGTACTCCTGCGGGTCGTACTCGAGGTCGGCGTCCTGGATGATAACCACATCACCGGTGACGGCGGAGAAACCGGTGCGCAGGGCGGCACCTTTGCCCTGGTTGATTTCGTGGTAGAGGATCTTATCCACCAGAGGAGCGATTTCAGAGCGTAGAAGGTCGCGGGTGCCCTCTCCGGAGCAGTCGTCCACGATGATGATCTCCCGATTGGCAACGGGTGCGGCGCGCACGGCGTCTACGATTTTGCGGATGGTGCGGACTTCGTTGTAACAGGGGATGACGATGGAGACTTTCATGCTTACGAAGTTAAGTTAAGGTGGGGGTGGGAGGCTCGGGCGGGAAGCGTAAAGTCGTGCGTGTGGTTGCTTGACCGTTTGCTTAGGGGGCGGGCAGGGTTTGGTGAATGGTTAAAACCGAACACGAAGTGGCTCAGCATAGGCAAAGACGGCTTGCCGCCTTGGTGCTGGCCGGGGTCTTGGCCATTGGGCTCGGGGCTCTGGCGCTGAGCCAGCCACCGGAGACTTGGAAACAAATCAAGGAGCTGGTCGGTGCTACGGTGGTGTGGATACGGCAATTGGGAGCCGGGTGGTTTTTTGCTGCTTACGCCCTATTACCGGCGGTGGGTGCGCCGGTATCGTTTTTTGCCTTGTCGGCGGGTCCGGTTTTCGTGCCGGTCCTGGGAATGCCGGTGGTGCTTTTGCTGGCTGGTTTGAGCATGGCGGTAAGCATGACGGTTTCCTATGCTCTGGCGCGTTTTTTCCTGCGACCGTGGATTACGCGTTTGTTGAATTATCTGGGTTATTCCATTCCGGTCGTCGCGGCGGATAAGCACCGCATGTTTGCATTATTGGTCAGGATAACACCCGGGCCGCCTTACGTTATGCAGAGTTTTTTGCTGGGTTTGATCGAAGTGCCTTACGGAATCTACATGCTGATTTCCTGGCCGATCGCGACGGCTATGTCGCTGCTGGTGATATTGTTTGGTGACGCCGTGGCGCAGGGCCGGGGCAGGGTGGCTTTATTGTCGGTGCTGGGTGTGTGTATTCTGGCGGTGATAATCAGGTTGATGCGCAAGCGGCTGGACACGCGTGCTCGCGATGCGGGCAGTATTTCTAAAGACCATGTTTAACCGGGTTGGAGGGGGCGGAGGGGAAGGCGGGGCGACCTTTGATTTGGGGTCGGAAGGCGGGACGCGGGCGGAGAGTGTCACGGAGTTTACCCGCCGGGTGAAGGACCTGCTCGAAACCGGGCTCAAGGCGGGCTGGGTGAGGGGAGAGGTTACCAATTTACGGATACAGGCGAGCGGACACGTTTATTTTTCGCTGAAGGATGCGGGCGCCCAGGTGCGGGCGGTGATGTTTCGTGGCGATGCGGTGCGGCAGACGGCGAAGCTGCGGGAGGGGGCGCAGGTGGTGGTTCTGGGGCAGGTTTCGGTCTACGAGGCGAGGGGCGAATACCAATTGATCGTGCGGGTGGTAGTGGAGGACGGAGTGGGGCGTTTGCAGCGGGAATTTGAGGCGTTGAAGGCGCGTTTGGCGGGAGAAGGGTTGTTTGACCGGGAGCGGAAGCGAGTATTGCCGTGTTTGCCGCGGACGGTGGGTTTTGTGACTTCGCCCACGGGGGCGGCGGTCCAGGATTTCTTACGGATTTTGACTCGTCGCGGCTGGCTTGGGCGAGTGGTGGTCTTGCCAACCAAAGTGCAGGGCGAGGGGGCGGCGGTGGAAGTGGCGGCGATGATCGCGCTGGCGGGCGACGCCGCGCGATGCGGTGTCGCGTTCGATTTATTGGTGGTAGGCCGGGGCGGCGGCTCGTTGGAGGATTTGTGGGCGTTTAACGAGGAAGTGTTGGTGCGTGCGGTGGCGGCTTCGCGGGTGCCGGTGATCTCGGCGGTGGGGCACGAAATTGATTTTACGTTGTGCGATTTCGCCGCCGATGTGCGGGCGGAGACCCCGAGCGCGGCGGCGGAATTGATTTCGAGCGGTTTTGTGGCCGAGTTGGAGCGGTTGGGCCGGCTGGGCACGGCGCTGGAGGGAAAGGCGGGAGCGGCGTTGCTGGCGGCGCGAAAGCGGGTGGAGGGAGTGGCGGACCGGTTGCGGTTGTTATCTCCGGCGGCACAAGTTGAGCGCGGGTGGTTGCGGTTGGACGATTTGCATAATCGTCTGGCGGCGGCTTGGGCGCGGGGGATGCAGACGCATGCTCATCGACGTGCTTTGATCGAAGGGCGGATCGTCGCAGCATCGCCCGAGCGGCGGGTGGAGGCCGAATCGCAGCGATTGCTGGGATTATGGAAACGATTACAGGCGGCGAGTCCGGCGTCGGTTTTAAACCGGGGGTTCGTGATCGTGCGGGATGCGGAAGGGATCCCAGTTACGCGATCAAGTGACTTGAGAACGGGGGCGTGGGGGGAGTTGGAGTTGAGCGACGGCCGTGCGGGGGCGCGAGTGGAGAAAGATTTCTAGAATCACAGGCCGATGGAACAGAGGGCGCGTACCCAGATCAGACACGGGAATCAGAAGCGGAAACGGCGATACTAGAAATTGAGCACCCAGCATTCGCCGGTGCTGACCGCCTGCATCGCGGTGGAGGGAAGCCAGCGTTCGGCGAAATCGGGGCCCCAGGAGTCGCTGAAGGCCAGTTCCCCGGTGGCGCGATTGTATCCGGTTATCAGGCACAGGTGGCCGGCGGAGGGGTCGTTGACGAGCGTTGACCCAAGTTGACGACGTTCCTTGGTCCAGAGAGTGAGCTTGGCGAGGTCTTGGGGCCGCTCACGGGTGTAGGTGTCGGCAAGTTTATTAAAATCAGGGGTGGAGGAGAGAGACCAAAGCACGGGCCGGCCTTCGTCGAGGTAGCGGGCCAAGGTGGCGGGCGAGGGTTTAATTTTTATGGCCTCCAATCGGCGACCGGCCTGGCGGACGGTGCGTTCGAGGTTCTCCATCATGAGGGTGACGTTGGTGCCGCCGCCGTGACTGGTTCCGCCAAGGGCGGCCAAGTCGTAGAGGTCACAGCGTATGCCCGCATAGCGCAGGAGCCGTTCGAAAGTGGCGGGCACACAATAACCTTTTGGTCCCTGGTCCACCATGGGTATGCGATCAAGGATTACATCGCCGTTGGCTCGACGGGTGACCTGATCTTTCCAACGGCGTCGCAGTTGGTCGTCGCTGAGGCGGGGTGCGGCGGCGCGCTCGGTGGGCTGGATGTAGAGAGCGAGGAGATTGCCGGGGCGTGCGTGGAGTAAAAGTTCATGTTCGCCGGTGGTGAAGAGTGCGAGTTGACCGGGCGCGGACCGTCGCTGAGCGGGGGTGGGCTCTCGTTCCGCTTTCGGCAGGGCGGTAGCCAGGGCCTGGCGCACGTTTTTGAAGTCGCGTAGGAGCTCGGCCTCGAAGGTTTTAATCGCGGCGGGGGAAACGAAGCCCGAGCCGCCGCCTCCGGTGTCGCGTTGGGCGAAGGCCGGGTGGTCGCCCTGGTTGGTAAACATCACGGTAACGCTCTCTATGCGTCCTGCTTCACTGCGCAGGGCGAGCATGTAGATCGGGGCTCCGGCCAAGCTGAGGGGCGGTCGCAGATACCTGCGCCAGGTTTCTGCTCCGGGCGTGGTGCTTTCCGGGCGAAGATTCAGGCGTTTGGCGACTTCGGCAGGTGCGTCATCCCAAAGGGTTTCGTCGGAGAATAGAGTTAACCCCAGCGAATGGTTGACTGCGGAAATCCAGTCGGAGGAGGCAGGCGTGGGTGTTTTTAAAACCGAGCTCGGGGTGGCGGACTGAGCGTGCGCCGCGAGAGAAAGCTGGAGGCAGAGCGAAAACAGGGCGAGCCGACGCATAAAAATGAATACGGCGGTTTACCAGCGACCGTGTTCGCCAGCGCGCAGGCTCAGGGCGAAGGCGACCAAGAGTTGCACGGTGCGTTCTACGTCGGCGAGGTCCACCAGTTCGCTAGGGGTGTGCATGTAGCGGAGGGGGATGCTGACCAGCCCGGTGGCTACGCCGCCCCGGCCCATCTGCATGGCGCGGGCGTCGGTGCCGGTGGGGCGCGGGTCGGCCTCGAATTGATGGGGGATTCCGAGCTGTTTGGCGCAGGCGGCGAGGCGGTCGTAGATGAAGGGATTTATATTGGGACCGCGGCAGATGATGGGGCCGCCGCCGAGGGTGGTCTCGCCGTATTTGCGCGGGTCGCAGTCGGGGTGATCGGTGGCGTGTCCGACGTCCACGGCGATGGCAAGGTGTGGGTTGACGGCGTAGGTGGCGGTAGTGGCGCCGCGAGTGCCGATCTCTTCCTGCGAGGTGGCCACGGCAACGAGGCGAGCAGCTAGTTTTTTCTTTTGCGGGGCCAGACGGCGCAGCACTTCGCCGACGACGTAGGCACCGACTTTGTCGTCGAAGGCGCGGGCGACACCGATGGTGCCGTGGAGGAGCTCGAAGCCGGGCTGGTAGGTGGCGACGTCGCCGAGGCGCACGCGGGCGAGGGCCTCGGCTTTGGTTTTCGCGCCGATATCGATCCACATTTCGTGAATCTCGGGGACTTTCTTGCGGTCGGCTTCGTCCATGAGGTGGATGGCGCGTTTGCCGGTGACGCCGAGGATGGGGCCGTTTTCGGTGGAGATGATGACGCGGCGGCCGGGGATCATCACGCGATCATGTCCGCCGATGGTGTTGAAATAGAGGTAGCCGTCTTTGTTGGCGTAGCTGATTTGGAGGCCGAGTTCGTCGATGTGACCGGCGAGCATGAGCACGGGGTCGCCGGCGGGTTGGAGGGTGGCGATGCGGTTGCCGAGGGCGTCGTTTTCGTAGGTGTCGGCGGCGGACTTAACGTAGGCGTCGAAAACCGCCTGGGCCTCGTGTTCGGCGCCCGAGGGTGAGCGGGCGGCGAGCAGGTCGGCGAGGAAGGGAGGCACCGTGGCGGCTACGGGGGCGGATTTGGCGTGAGGCGGGGCGGATTTGGATTTGGCCATAAATGGATAGGATCAGGCAGACGGAATTCGGGAAAAAGAAAACCCCGGAAGCGAGTTCCGGGGTTGGGACTGATGTGGGGAAGCGGCCAACGCGTGAGACGATTGGACGTCGCGGGGCTGGGGTTACGCGCCGGTCTTGAAGAGGGCGACGTCACCGTCGCGGAAGATGTATTCCTTGCCTTCCAGGCGGTATTTCCCGGCGTCGCGAGCGGCGGCGGTGCTGCCGAGGCGAATGAGGTCTTCGTAGGAGACGACTTCGGCTTTGATGAAGTTTTTCTCGAAATCGCTGTGGATGACGCCGGCGGCTTGGGGGGCTTTCCAGCCCTTCTTGATGGTCCAGCAACGGACTTCTTTTTCACCTGCGGTGAAGTAGGTTTGCAGGCCGAGCAGTGAGTAACTGCCGCGAATCAAATTGGAGACGCCGGAATCGGTCACGCCGAGGTCCTTGAGGAATTCCTTGGCCTCTTCGGGGGAGAGGTCGATGAGCTCGGCCTCGATACGTGCACTGATGGGAACGTAGGCGGCGTCGTGGTGGGCCTTCACGAAGGCGGCGACTTTTTGCACGAAAGGGTTGGCCTCGGCATTGGAGAGGTCGCTTTCGGCTACGTTGCAGGCGTAGAGGACGGGCTTGGCGGACAGGAGTTGGAAATACTGGAGAAGTTTTTTCTCGTCGTCGGTGCAGTCAAGGACGTTGGCCGGTTTGTTTTGGTTAAGGTGAGGTATCAGTTTTTCGAGGACGGAGAGCTCGGCTTGGGCGTCTTTGTCGCCGGATTTGGCGAGTTTTTGCGTCTTGGCCATGCGTTTCTCGACTGAGTCCAGATCGGCGAGGATGAGTTCGGTGACGATCACCTCGATATCGCGCACGGGATCGACGGAGCCCATGGTGTGGATGACGTCGGGGTCCTCGAAGCAGCGCACGACGTGCACGATGGCGTCGGTTTCGCGGATGTTGGCGAGGAATTGATTACCCAGGCCTTCGCCTTTGCTGGCACCGGCGACGAGACCGGCGATGTCGACGAATTCGATGGCGGCAGGGATGACGACCTTGGTTTTGGCGATGTCCTTCAGCACGTAGGCGCGATCATCGGGCACTACGACCACGCCCACGTTGGGGTCGATGGTGCAGAACGGGTAGTTCGCAGCCTCGGCCTTGCGTGAGCGGGTGAGGGCGTTGAAGAGAGTGGACTTACCCACGTTCGGGAGACCGACGATTCCGGCTTTCATAAGGGCTCAGGTTCCGCTTGTCGGGGGCGTGCGGTCAAGGTTTGTCTCTGCTTGTGAAAGTGTGAATGTTGAGGGCATGTCGAAAAACACTGCTTCGTTAACTGCTTCAGGTGCGAGGTTGGCCAAGTTGAAACTGGCAGCGCGCGAGGCTGCGGCGAAGGCCTATGCGCCCTACAGCGGGTTCGCGGTGGGGTCGGCGGTTTGGACGGATGTCGGCGTGTTTACCGGGGCCAACGTGGAGAATGCGTCCTACGGTCTGACCAATTGCGCGGAGCGAAGCGCGATCTTCGCGGCGGTATCGGCGGGAGCGCGACGGTTGCGCTGCGTGGTGGTTTATACACCGACGGACGAACCTACGGCGCCGTGCGGAGCATGTCGGCAGGTTATCCATGAATTCGGACCGGAGGCGCAGGTGGTCACTTGCTGCACGAGCCAGGCTGAAATGACGACGACGGCGGGTGCTCTTTTGCCGGGGGCGTTTGGCCCGGAGGACCTCGGTGTGCTTAGGGAGGACGGTGCTCAGCGAGCGTTGGCGGCGACGAGCAAGCCCTCTTCCAAGCGGGCGAAAAAGATGTCGTAGCGCGGGCGATCTCGGACCAAGGAAGCGGTGGCCGTAGGGGCGGAGCGATCCGTGCCACCGGTTTCGATCGTCTCGCGAAGGACCAGGGCAACTTGGGAAGTGCCGGGTGCTACGACACTGACGGTGACCTCCAAAGTGTCCTCGCGGGCGCTGTCGAAGAGGGCGGTTTGACGGCGGGTGGCAGAGATACGGCCGCGGGCACCGTCTAAGCGGCTCACGGAGTAACCGAGGGCGTTGGCGGTATTGACGCAGGCATCCAGTACGGCGGTGGGTTCCCCCGTAACCGGACGAGTGGCGAAGGCGGGTGGGGTCCAGCGCGAGGTGATGATAGTGGACAATCCGCTGGAGCTATTTCCCGGCGCGGATGCGGAGTCCGTGGAAGCGCAACCGCTCAGGGCCAGACCGAGCAGAGTCGCGGGCACGCCGAGGAGGGTTAGACGAGCGCGACTGGTGGAACAGGAGGTGCCAGCGAAGCGGAATTCAGAATTCGAGGACATTACTTGGAGACTCCGGCGGCGGGCTGTTGTTGGGAGATGCAGTGAAGGGTGCCGAGGCCCCAAATCAAATGGTAGCAGTCCACTCCAATGGCTTCTCGACCGGGGAAACACGAACCAACGATCTCGACCGCGCGGGCATCGGGTCCGGGCTGGCGGAAGGTGGGCACGAGGACGGCTCCATTTATGATGAGGAAGTTCGCGTAACTGGCGGGAACACGTTGGCGTTTGTAGCCGAAGGGGCGGGGCATGGGCAGTTCGACGATGTCGAATTTCTTGCCGGACGGAGTGCGGAATTTTTTGAGACGTTCCAGATTCTCCGCGAGAATGGTGTGGTTCTTTTCCTTAGTGTTTGGCTCGACGCAGGTGATGAAACCGTCGGGCTTATAGAAGCGGGTCATGTCATCGATATGGCCATCGGTATCGTCGCCCACGATCCCTTCGCCCAGCCAATAGAAGTCGGTGACACCGAGGTAATCACGGAGCGCGAGCTCGATTTGGTCCTTGGTGAGGCTTGGGTTGCGATTGGGGTGGAGCAGGCATTGCTCGCTGGTAAGTAGTGCGCCCTGGCCGTTGACGTCGATCGAGCCACCTTCGAGTACCATATCGCGCACGAAGCGCCGAAGATTCAGGGCGGTGCCAATGCTGGGCGGAATCAGGTTATCGAGATCGTAGGGCGGGTATTTGTCTCCCCAGGCGTTGTATGCCCAGTCAGTTAGGGCGACTTCGCCGGTTTTGAGATGCTTGACGAAGATCGGGCCGTGATCGCGGCACCAGGCGTCGTTGGTGGGGTGATCGTAGAAGGTAACCCGATCAGGACGGGCCCCGGCGCGATCGCAGAGACGGCGTGCCCGGGCATGGAGTTTTTTGGCGGCATTAATCCGCACCGGCTGAAAACGGCTGATGGTTTCGACGATGCGTGCGAAGTTATAGGGGACGGGTCGGAACTTGCCTGGCCAGGTGGCATAGTTGTGCGGCCAGGAAAGCCAGACGGCTTCCTGGGGTTCCCACTCGGCCGGCATGCGGAAACCGAGCTCGCTGGGGGTGCCATCACTGGGGGACGGCGAGGCGGATTTTTTCTTCGCGACGGCGGGTTTGGTGTCGTCGAGTTTTGAGGCGGAGGGGGAGGCTTTGGCCATGTTCAGATCGCGCGGTCGATGAAACGCTTGGTGAGGTCGCCATAGGCATCTATGCGGCGATCACGCAGGAAGGGCCAGTGGGTGCGGGTAACGTCCACTTTATCGAGGTCGACGGGTACGAGCATGATTTCCTCCTGATCTATGGAGGCCTTGGCGAGGATCTGACCGGAAGTGCCGGCGACGAAAGACTGGCCCCAGAACTCAAGACCATCACCGCCGACACCAGCGATGGTTTCGTGGCCGATGCGGTTGATGGCGGCAACGTAGCAGCCGTTGGCTACGGCATGAGAGCGCTGGATGGTTTCCCAAGCTCCGTGTTGGTTTACGCCGTAGCTTGCTTTTTCGGAGGGGTGCCAGCCGATGGCGGTGGGATAGAAGAGGATTTCGGCACCCTGCATGGCAGTGAGGCGAGCGGCTTCCGGATACCATTGGTCCCAGCAAACGAGTACTCCGATGCGACCGAATTTCGTATCCCACGCCCGGAATCCGGTGTCGCCCGGAGTGAAGTAGAATTTCTCGTAGAAGAGGGGATCGTCGGGGATGTGCATTTTACGATACACGCCGGCAACCGAACCATCCGCATCGATGATAACGGCAGTGTTGTGGTAGAGACCGCTCGCGCGTTTTTCAAACAGGGATGCGATGATGACGACGCCGTGTTTTTTCGCGAGCTTCTGGAAAGCCAGCGTGCTCGGGCCACCAGGGATAGCCTCGGCGAGACCAAAGTGGGCGTGGTCCTCGCTTTGGCAGAAATACTGGGAGCGGAACATCTCCTGCGTGCAGATGATCTGGGCACCTTTTTTTGCGGCTTTTTCGGCCAGGGCGAGGGCTTTGGCGAGGTTCGCCTTGGGATCGGCGACGCAGGCGTGCTGGAGCAGGCCTAGGGTGACAGTGGCATTCTTGGGCATAGCGGTGCGGGGAGGCTTAATTGAGGATGGGGATCGGCGTTTGTGCCTGAGCTGTGCCGGGCACTCAAGAGCCGGGATGGGATGACTTGCTGGCGGAAAACTAACGACAGAAGTTAATAGACTACCTTGTTAAGCGGATACTCGACTATTCCTTCAGCACCGTGGGCTTTGAGCGCAGGAATGATTTCGCGTACCACGCTTTCGTCGATAATCGTTTCGAGTGCGATCCAGTCCGGATTGCTTAGCGGCGAGACCGTCGGGTTACGCAAGGACGGTAACTTGGCGGTGACGGCTTCAAGGGCGGCGCGAGGGAGATTCATTTTGAGACCTACTTTGCTGCCGGCCTCCAGTGCGCCTTTAAGAAGAAGTGAAATGGTCTCGATTTTGCGGCGCTTTACCGGGTCAGCCCAAGAGACTTTATTGGCGATGAACTTGGTATTGGTCTCAAGCAGCGTATCCACAATTCTGAGTTTATTGGCGCGCAAGGAGGAACCGGTTTCGGTGATATCAACAATGGCGTCTACCAGATCGGGGACTTTTACCTCGGTGGCACCCCAGGAAAACTCGATCAAGGCAGGGATATTGCGGGCTTGGAACCAGCGCTTGGTGGTTTCGACCAGCTCGGTGGCTACACGTTTGCCCGCCAGATCCGCTGCGGATTGAATGGGGGACGATTCGGGAACGCAAAGGACCCATCGGGAGACCAAAGTGGATGCCCGACTGTAGACGAGGTCACAAACTTCGACTACGTCGGCATTGTTTTCCTGAACCCAATCCCAGCCAGTCAGGCCGCAATCGAAGAAGCCGTGGTCGACATAGCGTGCAACCTCTTGGGCGCGCACAAAACGACCGTCGAGCTCGGGGTCGTTGATGGTGGGTTTGTAGGAGCGCGAGCTGGTGGTGATTTTCCATCCGGCTTTGGCGAAGAGAGCCTTGGTGGATTCTTCGAGGCTACCTTTGGGAAGACCGAGCATGAGTAGTGGAGCGGAGGCGGACATTGCGCAACGGAGCGCGCGGGAGGGTAATGCTTCAAGATTAAATCTAAAGTGACGCGAAAGAGTTACCAAAATCTCATTAAGCGGTCGCCTTGAATGAATTTACCCTTTTGAACACCAACGTTGAAAGTAATCGGCGATAGGTTGCTCTTTACAATTAGCTAAAAATTGTAAAAAATATGTTCTAGTTAGGTTAGTAAATACCGCACTTAGTCCCCTTCATTTTAAAAACTCACTTTTATTGCTTAACATGAGTACCGCGCCCCAACCTCTGATATTGATTGTTGAAGATGAACCCGAGTTAGCCCGACTGATGTCCAGTTATCTAGAAGAAGCCGGAATGCGCACACAAGTGTATCATCGGGCACAACTTGCAGCCCGGTTCCTTAAGAAAAATTTTGCCAACCTTCTGCTAGTCGACATAATATTACCGGACCAGTCAGGCTTTGAACTCCTTGAGCAGCTAAGGATGGAAAACGTGCAAACTCCCGTTATTTTTGTCACGGGTAATAGTATTGAAGAGACGAAAGTGCGCGGATTAGACCTTGGCGGTGATGATTATATAACCAAGCCATTTAGCTATCCTGAGCTGGTTGCGCGGATTCGCGCGGTTCTGCGCCGGGCTGAAGGGCAGGGCGATTTAACGCTTACGAAAAACGTGTCGTTATCCGATGAGCCTTTCGAGTTTTGCCGAGCCCAGATAAATCCTGCGAGGTTGGAGCGGGTTTCAGCCGACGGAAAAGTGGAGAAAATCGGCCGCAAGGAAATTGGAATTATGGTTCACCTCAAAGCACATGAAGGGGAGGTGATTCCGCGTAAAGCGCTTATCCACGCGGTTTGGGGACTGCATGCGAATGTCAAAAGTCGTTCCATCGATCAATACATAGTAAAAGTGCGCGAACTCTGTGAGACGTCGGTTATCGGCCAGGATGCACTTAGGACCGTTCACGGTGTGGGTTATATTTTCGATCCCGAGGGCAAACATCGCGCCCCAGTCGTCGAATAAGTGGAATCTGATTAATAATTTTTGTGCAAAGAGAATTCCTTTAAAGCAAAAGTTCGGATTGAGTGTAGCGTTTTTGCGCCTCGGCCAAAGTGCTCTTCATTTCCATCTCTGTGAGCATGATGTGAAGGGCAGGCCAGTCCACACCGCTCTGTTCGATACTTGGTGTTGGCAAGGTGAGATTTAGTTGAATCAGCTTGCAGTTTAACCGCAGCCGTTCGCTACACGTTTCGAGCTCGGATCGAAAACGTTCTGGCTGAACTATGTTTTTCGCCGATAGTATACCCTCAATGTTTCCATAACTTTGGAGCCACTTTACCGCAGTTTTAGGTCCGACGCCGGTAATTCCTGGAATATTATCTGAAGTATCTCCAATGAGCGCCAGATAGTCTACTATTTGCTGCGGAGGCACTCCGAATTTATCCAGGACTGCTGCACTGTCCAAACGTCGCCAGCCAAGCTTGGGTTGAGCAGAAGGCGGTGGTAGTAGAATTTGGATTTTATCGTTTACTATTTGTGCAAAGTCTTTGTCGGAACTTACTATTAATATTTCAAATCCATCGGCGGCTTTCTGCACCGCAAATGAGGCCAGTAAATCGTCGCTTTCGACGCCGAATTCCTCGACAGTAGTAATACCAAGCAGGCGGGTGATAGATTTTAGATGCGGGATCTGTTTTCCGAGGGCTTCTGGCATTTCCTTACGCTGGGCTTTATATTCAGGATGTAGTGCCAGTCGATCGGCTGAACCACCCAGGTCGAAGAATACCACGGTTTGCATCGGCTTTTCTTGATCGATAAGCCGCCAGAGCGATTTTACCCAACCATGTAGCGCGTTGGTGGGAAAACCATCGCTTCGAGTGAGTTCTGGAGTGGCAAAAAAACAGCGATAAGCGAGGTTGAAGCCGTCAATTAAAAGTAGTCTAGACATACAAATAAAAGGACAAGTGGTTTAGGAACAGGAACTAATAGGGAAAAGGTTGTTTGTTTTGGTAACGAGTAAAATCCAATTCTAATTGTTTGGCGATCTCCTCGTTATACTCTTCCTTTGCCAAGTTAATCGCGAACAGGCAGGCGGCCTGGGCGTCCGTCCATCTTCCTGCGGCGGCATACGCCGCGGCCAAAACTCTGCGGTTTGCTGCGCTTTCCACCAGTAATCTCAGGGAGGATTCCGCCCAAAACACCGCAGCTTTACCGTCGCGTAAATCTGGCATGGGCGCGGTGGCTAAGCGCCATGCTAGAATCATACCTGCTTCGGCTTTTCCGGCTTTGGCTGACGCCGCCAGGCTGTCGCGTCCTAGTTTTTCTTCACCAGATAGAATTCGCGCCAGTCCAAACGCCCATTGAGATTCTGAAGCACTCAGATTCCAATTGGTTTCATAGATATAAACCTTCGCTTGAATCCGGGAATAAGTTGAGGGAACTTGATAGGGAATGGCTTGCAACCAGTTTGGGATGTTTTCCCCCGTCATCAGTCTTCGACCGAAGCTCTGGCGAATGCGTTCGTTGGTTAAAGGAATATCCAACGCTTTCATGTATTCCACGGTGAAGTCTTCGGGAGTGACCATAACCAAATGAGTAATACCCCGTTTCTTTAGGAGTGCCTCAGCCGTATCGTTGCTTTCCGCAGTCAGAATGGTGGCAGCGGCATACAGACCTTCTTTGTTCTCCCAGTATAAAGTTCCGAGAGTAGCGATGTTTCCGTAATAGCCAATACTGACCGATGCGTTGGGAGGCGCTAACAAGGCGATTTTCGAATTGGGATGGCGTGTGTTTATTAGGGACGCAACATCGCGGTAGAGTAGTTGCATCGCCTCTCCGGTTTGTACATCGTTCAAACGCTCCACTACCAAGCGCTCTCTGGCTAAGATCAGGAACCCGGGCAGGTACATAAGGCAGACGAGGCTCATCCAACCGATGTAAACCTTTCTTGAAGAATTTTGGATTTGTATGGTCAACAGAACAGCTTGAAGGACTTGGGCCGCGCCTGCCAGCATCCACCAACGTTGTTGGTAAAGGGCGAGGATACTGGTCGCCACGGTGACCAGCATAAAATAAAGGGGAAGTCGGTTGCTGGAGGTGGACTTAGCGCTGCGCAGTTTAATGAAAGCCAGCGATAAAGGTAACAAGGTAATTAAAAACAAGAATTTGTATGAAAATCCCTCCTGCCATAGCGGGCGGAATTCAGATATTTCCGCGTGAACTTTGGATAGAAAGGAATCGGCGGGAAGAAATACGGTGCTGCCGTAGTAATATAACAAAGCAAGGGGAAGAACTAAAAATATAAGAGCGAGTATGGTTTTTATCGATGAAGCTAATCCTGAGTTTCCTCGCTTTCGTTCGGCTAGTCTAGCAATTATTTCGGCACCGCCTAGCCAGGCTAAAGCGTGTACGGGATGATTCACTTCCAGTCGCAGGGGGAAGGGGCCTGGGTAATACTCCAGGAAATATAAGAATAGACTAGTGATACAGCCAACTGCGCCCCATAGACGCCATATTGAGGCATTGGGTTTAATCGTTTCCTGAATCTCTTTCTTCTCCGGCCACATTATATATCCGAGCGCACCAATGATTCCGATTAATATAATAACGGGAATTAAAGAGGCGGCGCTGACTGCCAAACCTACTCCGCCACAAATGGCGGATAAAATGGCGGCTTGTTTCGCTAGCGAATCTTTTTCCGGAAGCCAACGGTTGCCTGAACCTAGCCAACCCAGGCCCATTCCCAAGGCGCCTAGTAGGAGGCCTAAGATGCAACTTGTGATTAAACCATGATGATCAGGATAGGCGGGGAAATAGCTTAGGAATATACCCCGATGGCCCAGCATGCCGAGACAGAGTACGATGGCAGCACTCGACCCCCAGCGTTTGGCGATCCAATGTCCAAGAAATAGAACGGTCAGTGCCCATATTGGTAAATTACTCCAACGAGCCGTTATACTGAGGGCGGAGGGAAGATCCTCCTGGGTGCAGAGCATTCTTAGCCAGGCTAAGCTAGACTGATAGTTACTCCATAGAGAACTCCAGTGAACGGAACGACCTGCCGGAAAGTTGTCACTAAAAGTATAGTGCGGCGTGATTTGTTGGAGCGTTTGGCTTTGTTCATTAATTATACGCTCCCAAGTACGACCGTCTGCGGCAACGGCCAACCCTATTTTGGGCTGTGTGTTGCTATCAGTGGAATGCGATAGGCCGATTTCGGCTATCCGGTCTAAATAGTGTGTGACTGATAAGGTATAGAGTATGTTTAAAAACAAGCACACACACGCCACCCAAAACCAACGGTAAGCCTTAAGCTTTGATTCCTTCGAATCCACGCCGTCGCTTATGGTCAATTTTAGATTATGGGGCATTAGTAAAATAAAACGGCCCGACCACTTAAGGCCGGGCCGTAAAAAAAATCTAGCTTTGCGTCTGATTTATTTTGTAGTGGTGCGAACGCGGGATTCGGAACCACCGGGTGTTACTACACTGGGATTTTGGAAGAGTGAGCTTTGACCTACGCTCTTGAGTTCTTGTTTTTTCAATGAGCCACCGGGTGAAACTAAGTTTGCGGTAACAAAAATGAGTAGGTTTCGCTTCTGACTGCTCTCACCTTGGGAGCGGAAGGCTCGTCCGAGGAATGGTATATCACCCAAGAGTGGCACCTTATCATTCACGCGCTTAGTCTCTTCGCGGGTTAATCCACCCATGACCAAGGTGGCACCATCCCATACCGTTACTTTCGTGTTGATTTCACGCGTAGAGAAAATCGGCTGATAAAAGCCTGAGGGCAGTGTGACTGTCGTGCCGCCTGCAATGGCTGCTGATTGTCCGCCGTACTCAACAAAACCTTCAAATTCAGTTACTTTTGGATTCAGCTCTAAACTAATTGAGTATTCGTCCTCTTCAACGGTGGGGGTAACACCAAGTTCAACGCCGACATTACGCATGGTAAAGTCCTGCGGTGTACCCGCTGTGATGGAGATTGCAGAACCGCCTGAGTTACCCGTCGAAACTTGCGATTGTGTTTCTCCGTAAGATTGCGGGTAACGAAGTTCTTGACCTACCGTTATTGTGGCACGATTTCCGGACAATACCGTGATTTTTGGTGCGCTAAGTAGATCCGTGCCGGTTTTACGTGATAACGCACGTAACTGAGCTGTTACGTCAAAATCGCCCAAAACCGCACTGGCGGTGATTAAAGAACCTGCTGCGGCCGCTAGGTCTAGACCAGATGGAATAGAAGGCGCATTATTTAGAATGGCAGTGGTATCTGCGGTTTGCGTAAATGCACCGGTGGCATCTTGTTCAAACCTAGTTTGCGTAATGCTTCCCTGTC
>JAIXRU010000099.1 GCA_027485045.1 Opitutaceae bacterium
GTTTGCGCATATCGACCGGCTCCAGCGCGAGGAAGATTTTAAAGCCGACGGGAAAACTCAACATGGGCGTCCAGTTGCCAGGGAAGCGAGCGCGCGCAGCAGCACTACCAGGGAAGCGGGATCGTCGCCGCGCACAATCACCCCGTCGGGCAATACCACTTCGAGTCGCGCGGCGGTGGTCTCGGCGGGCGTGCTCTGCAGCGTGGGCGGCCAGGTGACTTGTGCGAAGCAAGGATCTTTTGCTTCGGTCTGCTGCGTAGACCTCGGTCGCGAACGGTGAAAAGCCGCCAAAACTTCAGCCCAGGGTTTCCGTCTCGGCGAAACCGGCTTTAGTGGGGGGTGTTGAACGACGCCCTACTCCTTTTTTCGGCCCTTTCCTTTCTTGGCTATGGGGTAACGTGCATAGGCAGCGCGCACATGAAGCGGGAGTTCGCGCGCTACGGCTTGGCTTCGCAGCGGGTTTGGGTGGGTTCGCTGCAATTGTTGGCGGCGCTTGGCCAGCTCGCGGGTTTGGCGCAGCCTTGGATAGGACTTTCGGCGTCGATCGGACTGGCCGCCATGATGCTAGTCGGAGTGCTGGTGCGTCTGAGGATCAAGGATCGGCTGCTGATGATTTTCCCCGCGTTTTTTTATCTGGTGCTGAACGCCTACCTTAGCGTGGCCGCGTTTTAGAGGCGGAATCGAGGATCCGGAGCGCCCGCCAGAACGCCCGCCCGGTCACGTCAGAAGGGCAAGCGCGACGCACAGGGCGAACATGGCCGCCGCCGGCAGGCTTTTGGAAACGGGATCCTTCACTTTCAGGTGCATGCCGAGGGCACCGACCATCAGTGCGCCCATTCCGATGGCGGCCGGTTGGGCCAGGCCCTCAAACCAAACCCCCAGCAGCAGGGCGAACGCGAGGGCGAGTTTGAAGCCTCCGACGACAAACATGAACCAGACAGGCAGGCCATAGACGCGAAACTCCTCGCGCATCGAACGCGCATCGCCTCCTCGATAAGCGGTCTTGGCACCCGCTCGAAGGAGCCAGACATTCAGAATGCCCAGCGCGATGATGATCTGCAGAAGTATGGGAAGGAAGACCACGTGAAGAGGAGCCGGTGAACGAGGGAGGTAAACCGGACGGCGGACACTCCTACGTCCGCCCTGCGGACGCAAGACGTAGACGCGCTTCGGCGTGCAGTGCCACCGAGAAGACCAAGCGTGAGGGTTGCGATTTACGACGGCGGGGGCGATCCTCGCAGGATGGTTACACAAGCTGAGTCCGGGCGTCCTTGGGTCGTGGTCGCGGGGGCGAGCGGTTTCGTGGGTACGGCGGTCCGCACGGCGCTGGCGAGCGAGTTCCGTTTCCGGGCGTTGACGCGCAGCGCCACGGTCGCGGCCGTGGGCAACGAAGATCCCGATACCGAGTGGCGGGGCTGCGATCTTTATTCGCCGCCAAAGCTGGCGGAGGCGATGCGGGGCTGTCGCCACGGGCTCTATTTGGTACACTCGATGGCTCCGTCGAGCCGCCTGGAGCAGGCGAATTTCGCCGATCTGGACCTGCTGTTGGCAGACAATTTTATCCGCGCGGCGGAGGAGGCGGGACTGGAGCGGGTGATCTACCTCGGAGGTCTGATGCCCGAGGGCGACAGCGAGGTGTCGGCGCATCTGGCGAGCCGCCGGGAAGTTGAGCAGGTGCTCCGCAGCCGCTCGGTGCCGGTGACGGTCTTAAGGGCGGGCCTCATTTTTGGGCCCGGAGGCTCCTCGTGCCGGATGTTGGTCAACCTGGTGCGCCGTCTGCCAGTGATGGTGTTTCCGGCCTGGGCGGGCTCGCGCACCCACTCCATCGACATCGCGGATGTGGCGCGCGCGGTGGGTCTAACCCTGCGCGAGACGGAGTGGCTGGGCGGCACCTTCGACTTGGGCGGGCACGATCCCATGACTTATCGCGCGCTGATCGAGCGCACGGGGGAGCGTTTGGGCAAAAAGACCCTCGGGGTAAAGGTGCCGGCAAATTTGTTCACGTTGTCAAAGCACTGGGTGTCGTTGTTTGGCGGGGTGCCGCTTGCGCTAGTGGGGCCGCTGCAAGAAAGCCTGCGACATGATTTGGAGGCCAAGGACAACGCGCTGCTGCGGCGGTTGCGGCCAGAGATGGTGACCTTGGACGAGTCGTTGCGGCGGGCGGTGGACGAGCATGGACGCCCCCGGCCGCATCCGCGCAGCGGCTTGGCGCGGGCGGACAAAAGGAGAATGAAGGAAGAACGGCGAGTGCGCTCGGTGCAGCGCATGATCTTGCCGGGGGGATGGGGTGCGCCGGAAGTGGCGCGGGAGTATGGTCATTGGTTGACCCGGTGCCTGGGCGGCCTGGTGAACGTGCGCCGCACGCCAGAAGGGGTGCTCCGTTTCGTGGGGCCGGGAGACCGAGGATGCTGGCTTGAGCTCACGCCGACGCCTTTCACGCGCGACAATCCCAGGCGTTGCGCGTTCTACATCTCGGGCGGTTGGCTGGCGCGCCCGGTGGAGCCACCGGGCCGCTTTGAGTTCAGAGTGTTTCCGGAGAGCGGCTGCCTGCTCGCGTGCATTCACGGGTTTTCGCCTCGTTTGCCATGGTGGGTGTATGCGCGCACTCAGGCGTTGGTCCACCTTGCAGTGATGCACGCCTTTGGACGGCACCTTGCACGCCAGGCCAACAAGCCGTCGGTTTTAAGCGGTCGACCCTAATTCTACTTTGTTAAGATTTTCCTTGATTTCCGATCAGTCGCCGGTCATTGATTCGCATCGTAATCAATAACCAAGCGCCTTGCGGCGCACAAA
>JAIXRU010000110.1 GCA_027485045.1 Opitutaceae bacterium
AACGTCACCATTGGTAATCCAATTGGTGACGTTTTGCTTTATTACTTTGTGCTCAGCAACCCATCCACCAAGGCCCCCGGCCGGACGCTTACTTTTAAGGCTGCATCCACGGCCAAGTTGCAGCGCTCAAAGGTGACGGGCTCTCTGGTGGCGCATACCCCTCCCGGCACGCCTGAATTGACCTCCGCACGCGTTAAGGAACTGCTGGCGGATTTCCCGTGAAATACCTGATCGACGTAAATGTCGCGCTGGCGGTATTTATCACCGGCCACAGTGAACACGAGCGGGCGGAAAAATGGCTGGGTGGGCTTACGGTCGCGGACGAAGTTCTTTTGTGCCCGCATACAGAACTGGGCTTTGTGCGCGTCGCCTTGCTGGGTAAGTATATCAACGAAATAGCGACGGCAAAAAAGGTTATCGCTGGATTTGTGCCGGGGAAAGCCCGCCTTGCCTTTGTGTCGGATGGGAGCCGCGTCAAAGATTTACCCGAATGGGTGAAGACGGCCGCCGCCGTGGCGGATGGGCACCTTCTCAACGTGGCGGAGGTTCACGGCGCGAGACTCGCCACGATGGACGAGGGTATTCCCGGAGCTTGGGTGATTTGACCAGCGAAGCCCCCGACGAGTGCAACGGATTGGACGCCAGTGACAACGGATTGTCGGTCAGCTGGAACGTAGCGGCGTCTGGACGCATGGGCTTATTTTATAAGGGGTGCGGATTTCCTTAAAATGTAGCAAGTAACGGCACACCCCGTACGCCTGCCCGAAAACCGCCTTCAGGCCACGGCTTGCTCAGGGTTGCGGGGCATGTAGCTGAGAAGATCGTTTAACTGGGAGGAGGGAAGGAGCGCCTCGCCTTCGGGCTTCTCTTTGCAGGGAGCGCCGGGTGCGGAGATTTCAATGAAGACGAACTCGTGCGGGGCCAGCGTGAGGGGCAGTTCGACCGCGCCTTGGGAGACGGGGACGGGGGTGACTTCGCAGGCGGGTTCGCTGAGCAGGCGCAGGGCCTCTTCCTCGGTGCGGGTGAGGTTCTGCGGGTCGCCCATGGCGCGCCAAAGTTCGTAGGCGCTGCCTTGGCCGGTGCGGACGTGCAGGCGGATAACTTGCAGGCTAGCGGCGGCGGCGAGATCGGCGGGGAGCGCGAGGCGCAGGGTGTCGTTCCAGGTGCTCGGGGTGACAACGCGGGATTGGTGATTCCAGGCCAGCACGCGGACGCGGCCGGGGAGGACGCAGGCGAGGAGGTTGGCGTGTTCGGGGCGGTCGGCGGCGAGGGCGACGGTTTGAAGGCGTCCGGTCATCTGCGCGAGGAAGTGCAGGGCGTGGCAGGCGGGTTTGGGCGTGCCGCGCACGGTGACCAGGCCGTAGCCGCCGGAGCTGAAGGGCGTGGTGGGCATGCGAACGTCGTCCTGAAACTCAAAGGTGTCGGAGGCGGTCCACCAGCCGAGCATATCCACTTCGCGGTCGAGGGCGGTGCAGTAGTGGAGCGTGGCGCTGCCGGAGTAGATCGTATCGAGCTCGGGGTTGCGCGACCAGGAGACGGCGCGACCGGGGGCGGCGTTTTGGGTGTTCCACTCGGTGTAGAGGATGGGGAAATCCTGGCCGGCCTCGTGGTTCACCTCGGCGCGCACGGAGCGGATGCTGTCGATGAAGAACATGTCGGGCGCGTGGGGGGAGCCGACGCGGTTTTCGTAGAGGCAGTATTCGTCCTGCGGGTATTGGTGGGTGGAGACGAAGTCCATCGGCACGTTTTTCTCGCGGCACCAACGGATGAAGTCGCCGATCCACTGGCCGCGCGAGGTGGCGGGGCCGCCGACGCGCAGGGACGGGTGGGCGGCTTTCACGGCGCGGGCGGAGGCGGCGTAAAGTTCGAAATACTGCTCCTTCGTGCCGGTCCAGAAGCCGCCAAGGTCGGGCTCGTTCCAGCACTCGAAATACCAGTGTTGGACCTCGGCCAGTCCGTAGCGTTCGAGGCAGTGTTCGGCAAAGGCCCGCACCAACGCCTCCCACTTGGCGTAGCACTTGGGCGGGGTGACGTTCATCTTGAAGTTGAAAATCGACTGGGTGCCGGAGGCCAGCAGGGCGGGCATTGAGTTGAGCTCGATGACGTGGCGCAGGCGCAGGGCGAGCGTGTCGTCGAGGATGCGGTCCACGTGTTTCCATTGGTAAACCGGGCGGCCCTGCGCGTCCTCGGTATAGACCTGCACCTCGTCGTGGAAAATGGCGTGGAAGCGGGTGTAGTCGAAACCGATGCGCGCTTGCAGGATTTTCAGGTGTTCGAGCAGGTCGGCGCGCAACAACTCGTAGGCGCGGCCGAGGGTCACGAGGCGTTTCCAAGGCATGCGCAGGCGGCTGTCTTCCGTGGCGGGTGAAATGGTGGTCATGAGGAGATGCGGTCTAGCAGCCTGTCGGACTCAGGAAGCAGCCGAAAGAGTGGATTTTTTCGAAGTTGCCGTGTAGTCGGACACGAAGGAGCGCCAAAAGGTGACGGAGTGGGTTTTCGAGCGGCTGGAACCAAGCCGCAACGCCGCCAAAGCCGGCTTGAGCCGATTTTCGGACGGCAAACCGCGCGCCAGTCCGCGGGGCGACTGGTTTTTCGGGGCCTCGGGACCCCCGCCTGCTGCCGGGTGCGGCTCCGATTCGGTGCTGGCGTTTCACGTTGTAGGCCAGGCAGACCAGATCCCATTCCAGCGACACCTTTTTGTAGCCTCACAGTGAGAAGCGGCGGAAACCCATCGCTTCTTTGATGATCCCGAAGACCGGTTCGACCGTTTGTTGGCGCAGTTTGTAGAGCGCGCGGCCGGCCTCAGATCAGCCAAGGGGGTCGGGCCGCTGTTTGTTGATTTTATTGCCACCCGATCCCCCTTCGCCGCTTCACCCGTGAAACTCGCCCTTGGGCGAGACGAAGGGCACGCGATAGACGGAGAAATCCCGGTGGTCGGTCGTGAGCACCACCGCGCCCTTGTGGCGGCGGGCAAGGAGAACGGCGCAGGCGTCGGCGTAGTCCATTCGTTGTTCCCATTTCCGCATCTCTGCCAGCACGGCCACCGGGGCGGGATCTTCGACGTGCAGTCGGGCAACAAGCTTTTCCAAGAAATCCATGGCTCGCGGCCCGTTGTTTAAAATATGGGTGGCTTCCGCGATGGCCGCGCTCGTGACAATGAATGGTCGGTCTGTGCCGCCGATTTGGGTCGCCGCCCACTCATTGTACGGGTCGCCGGAGTCCGCCAGCGCGACCAACGGCCCCGCATCAAGTATTATGATCGGCGAGGTAGCGGGCACGGAGGATTTCGCGACGGGGTCGCGGGTCACGGGGCAAGGTAACGCAACCTATCAAGTGTTCCAAACCAGCCAGTGGACTACCCTTCACCGCTTTGATAACGGGCAAGGTTGCTTTTTTCGTCACGCGCCGACGGGCGGGCTTCTTTGGGCTAAGCTTGGACGCGGTTGGCATAGAAAAACAGTGTTTGAGTCGGTCGGCATGACAAGCCGACAAAGCGCATCTTGGAAGCTTGGGCAGCTCGGCGGCAAAAGTTACGGTGAGCGAGTGGGGTCGCTTGGCGGCTCGACGCTTCGCGGTCTTGCCATTGGGCGGGCGGGGCGCGTCATGTGGTGCTTTCCGCCCATGACCGCTCTCGTTCATCGCCCGCTTGGCCAACGTATCCCGGATCGCTTGCACGCCGTCTCGTGCAGTCTGCCGACCATGCGCGACGTGATTGGTTACGAGGAAAAGGATCCGGCCATCACCGCGCACCTGACCAGCGGTTATCCGCGTTTCGTGGTGCATCCCCTGCTGCGGCGCGCGGCGGGGGTGCTCCAGCGCACTCAACCCGGTCTGGCCGGGCGGGAAATCTGGTTGTGCGCGGGCGCGGCGGTGGGCGAGGCGCTCCATGCCCAGCTCGACGGCGTGGGCGAGGTGGTTCCCGTCACGCCGCATCTGACCGTGTATGCCTTTCCGCCGGCGGTGAGCCTGGCCGATGACGTGGCGGCGGCGCTTTCCCGACGCACCAAACACTATTTGCAACACACCGGGGGCTTCGCCTCGTCGCGCGCCGCCGAGGATTGGCTGGTGGCCCGGGGTGAAATCGCCGCCACACTTTCGCCTGATGAAGGCTTGGACGCAGAAACCGCCTGCGCGAGGGTGCGCGGAGCGGTGGCCGGGTTTTTCGGTGCGGGGCTGGCGGCCGCCGATGTTTGCCTGGCCCCGAGCGGCATGGCGGCGACCTACGCGGCTTTTCGTGCGGTTAATGCGGTGCAGGCGCCCCTCGGTCGCACCCGCTGGGTGCAGCTTGGCTGGCTCTATCTCGATACGATCGCGATTCTGCAAAAATTCACGGCTACCGCGGCCGAGGACTATCTGCACCACGAGAATGTCTTTGATCTGGCGGGGCTGGAAAAGCTGTTCGTCGCCCACGCGGGAAAGATCGCGGGGGTGCTGGCCGAGGTGCCGACGAACCCACTGATCCAGACGCCGGCTTTGCCTGCGCTGTCCGCGCTTTGCCGGGCCCACGGGGTGGTGCTGGTGGTCGATCCGACCATAGCCTCGGCGCTCAACGTGGATGTGCTGCCGCACGCCGACGTGGTGGTGAATTCGCTTACCAAATACACCGCCGGCGAGGGCGACGTGATTCTGGGCGCGGCGGCGGTGAATCCCGCTGCACCGCTGGCGGCGGAGCTGCGTCCGGCCTTGGCGGCGGCGGCGGCGCTCGCGGCGGTGTATCCGCGTGATTTGGTGCGCCTGGCCGGGCAGATCGGGGCGACCCCCGCGCTCATTGCGCGTATAAACGAAAACACGCCGCGGGTGGTTGAGTTTCTCCGTGCGCATCCCCAGGTCGACGAGGTGTTCTGGAGCGGGCACGCGGCTTCGGCGGCCAATTATGCGGCGCTCGCCCGCACACCGGGCAGCGTGGGCTCGATGATCACGTTTACGCTGCGCCCGAGTCTGGCCCTGCCGGCGTTTTATGATCGGCTGCGCATCGCCAAGGGGCCGAGCTTCGGGCTTTCGACCTCGTTGATCTGCCCCTTCATGTATCTGGCGCATTATGATTTGGTAACCACGGAGGAGGGGCGGGCGGAGTTGCGTCGCAACGGGCTGAACCCCGACTTGCTGCGCTTGAGCGTGGGAACGGAGCCGGTTGAGGAACTAATTGAGGCCTTGGCGGAGGCCTTGGCTTAACTGGGAGAGTTATTGCATGAACTTCACCCCCGCCCAGCTCGCCGCCGCGCTCGACTCGACCAACCTGCGCTTGGATGCCACGGAGGCGGATATAACGACCTTGTGCGAGGACGCGGCCAAGCATCGGTTTGCCTGCGTGATGCTGTATCCGACCTCGGTGGCGCATGCCGCCCAGGTTCTCGCGGGCACGGGGGTGCGCATCGGCACGGTGGTAGGTTTTCCGAGCGGGCGTTTCTCGCCCGAAGCCAAGATCGCCGAGGTGATCGCCGCACGCACCGCCGGGGCCCATGAGGTGGACGTGGTGATGAATTACGCCGCGTTGCTCGACGGCGACTTGGAGTGGGTGGATGGCGAGCTGCGCGCCGTGGCCCGCGCCGCCCGCGCCCAGGGCCTGTTACTCAAAATTATCGTCGAGACCTGTTACCTCGACGCCGATCACCGTATCAGCGCGTTGCGGCTCTGCGAGGATGCGGGGGCGGATTTTATCAAAACGTCCACCGGCTTCGGCACCGCGGGGGCGCAGGTGGATCACATCGCCGGCTGGGCGGCGGCGCGACGCGGCCCGATCCGGCTCAAGGCCAGCGGCGGCATTAAAACCCTCGCTCAAGCCCGCGCCTTGTTGGACGCCGGGGCCACCCGGCTGGGCACGAGTAACGCGGTCCAGATTCTGGCTGAACTCACCTCCGGCGGCGACGACGCGGCGACTACTCCGGGCGCCGGATATTGAGCGCGGTGCCGACGATGTCTGAAGCTGAACTGAAGCCGCCGCCGTCCCCTCCTCTGGCCCCGCTTTCGCTGGCAGAGGCGGCGGACGACGATGCGTTGCTGACCCGGTTTCTGGAGGCGATGTCGGCCAAGGGGCTGGAGCTTTATCCCGAGCAGGAGGAGGCGATTCTGGAGCTGCTGGCCGGGCGTCACGTGATCCTCAATACGCCGACCGGGTCGGGCAAATCGCTGGTCGCCGCCGCCGCGCATTTCTTCGCGCTCTCTCGGGGCAAGCGTTCGGTTTACACCTGTCCGATCAAGGCGTTGGTGAACGAGAAGTTTCTCTCGCTGTGCCGGGATTTTGGTCCGGAGCGGGTGGGTATGATGACGGGCGATGCCACGGTGAACGCCGACGCGCCCATCCTGTGTTGCACGGCCGAGATCCTGGCCAACCAGGCGCTGGCGCGCGGCGACGAGGCGCGGCTGGCGGTGGTGATCATGGACGAGTTTCACTACTACTCGGACGCGGAGCGCGGCGTGGCCTGGCAGGTGCCGCTGCTGGCGCTGGCGCGGAGCCGGTTCCTGCTCATGTCGGCCACGCTGGGCGACACGCGCGGCATCGAGCGCGAGCTGGAACGCCGCACCGGCGTGCCGGTCGCGGTGGTGCGCAGCGACCGGCGGCCGGTGCCGCTGCATTATGAGTGTTCGGAAACCCCGCTGGCGGAGCGGGTGGAGCAGCGTTTGGCCGAGAAACAAGTGCCGGCCTATCTGGTGCATTTCACCCAGCGCTCCGCCGCCGAGACGGCGCAGAACCTGATGAGCCTGGCGGTGTGCAGCAAGGAGGAGAAGGCGGCGCTGGCCGAGGCGCTGGTGCGGGCGCGCTTTACCAGTCCCTACGGCAAGGAGCTCAAACGCTGGCTGCGCCATGGCATCGGCGTGCACCACGCGGGGCTGTTGCCGCGCTACCGTATCTTGGTGGAGCAACTCGCGCAGCGCGGTCTGCTCAAGCTCATCTGCGGCACGGATACGCTGGGGGTGGGCATTAACGTGCCGCTGCGCACGGTGGTGTTTACCCAGCTTTGGAAATACGGCGGCACCAAGGCGGCGACGCTGACGGTGCGGGATTTTCGGCAGATCGCCGGGCGCGCCGGGCGCAAGGGCTACGACGACGTCGGCCACGTGGTGGTGCAGGCACCGGAGTGGCAGATCGCCAATCTGCGGGCGGAGCAAAAGGCGGCGGCCGATCCGGCGAAGAAGAAAAAGCAGGCCAAGCAATCCGCACCCGAGGGTGCGATCGGCTGGGACCGAAAAACGCTGGAGCGCCTGCAAACCGCCGCGCCCGAGCCGCTGGTTTCGCGTTTCGTGGTGTCGCACGGGATGTTGCTGCAAGTGCTGGCGCGCGAGGCCGACGGCTGCGCGGAGATGCGCCGCCTGATCGGCGACAGTCACGAGACCGAGGTGAAGAAAAAGGGGCATCGCCGCCGCGCCTGGCAGCTCTTTCGCGCGCTGTTGGAGCGCGGCATCGTCTCGATCATTCCGCGCCAGCCGAACGGACGGCGCTTGCAGGTGAATCTGGCGCTGCAAGACGATTTTTCCCTGCACCAAACGCTCTCGCTCTACCTGATCGACACGTTGCAAAAGCTGGATCGCGAGTCGCCTGAGTATGCGCTCGATGTGCTGACTCTGTGCGAAGCCATCGTGGAGGACCCCGAGACCATCCTGCGGGCGCAGGTCAACCGGGCGAAGAACGACGAGCTCAACCGGTTGAAAGCCGAGGGCGTTCCTTACGAGGAGCGCATGGAAAAGCTGGAGGCGGTGGAGCATCCCAAGCCGCTGCGGGAGTTTCTCTACGAGACGTTCAACGCCTTCGCCGCCGCGCATCCCTGGGTGGGCAACGAGAACGTGCGGCCCAAGAGCATCGCGCGCGAGATGCACGAGGAGTTTTTGAGTTTTGCCGATTACATCCGGGGCTACGGACTGGAGCGCGCCGAGGGTCTGCTGCTGCGTCACTTGATGCAGGTGTTTAAGGTGTTGTCCCAGACGGTGCCGCAGTCGGCCAAGACCGAGGCGGTGCTGGAGCTGGAAACGCATTTGGAGGAGCTGGTGCGCGGCATCGATTCGAGCTTGATGGAGGAGTGGGCGCAGTTGTCCGCACCGGGTGGCGCGGCGGCGGCGGTCGCGAGCGGTCAGGCGGGCGAGGCGGACAAGAAATTCGGCACCGGGCCGCGCGAGTTGACCCGCGATCCGGCGGCTTTGGCGCGGGCGGTGCGGGTGGCGATCCACCTCGTGTTGCAGGATGCGGCGACCCGCGACTGGGAAGCGGCGGCTGCGCGACTGCTGGGCGAGGAGGCGACGGAAGAAGCGCTGGTGGCGGAGGCACGGCGCTTGGAGAAGCAGTTTGGGGCGCACGCCGAGGCGCGGGGGCGTTTCCGGCTGGATCCGGCGGGGAGGGCGGTGGCGAACACCCATTTCGACGAAGCCGAGCCGGGCGCGGCGGAGTGGCGCATCGCGCAAGTGCTGGTCGATCCCGAAGAGGCGAACGATTGGGAAGCGCGCTTCGTGCTCGATCTACCCGCGACCCGGGCCAGCGGACGGGTGGCGCTGCGGCTGGAGGCGGTGGCGGAGATCGGCGCGGCGTAGCGTTGGCTCACTCGCCGATGGCGAGCTGGCCGCAGCCGGCGGCGATGTCGATGCCGCGGCGCTGGCGCACGGTGCAGGGGATGCCGTAGGTGGCGAGCACGTCCTGGAAGGCGCGCGCTCCGGCCGGGCGGGTGGGTTCGCCGGCGTAGCCGAGAGTGGGGTTGAGCGGGATCAGGTTCACTTGGGCCGGGATGCCTTTCAGCAGCTCGCCGACGGCGCGGGCGTGGGTGGGGCCGTCGTTTTGGCCGTCGATCAGGGTCCACTCGAAGAAGATGCGTTTGCCGAGGGTGGTGGTGTATTCGCGGCAGGCGTCCATGAGTTCGTCGAGTTGCCATTTGCGCGCGGCGGGCACGAGGGCGGCGCGTTCCTCCTGGGTGGCGCCGTGGAGGGAGACGGCGAGGTGGACGGGGCGTTTTTCGGCGGCGAGGCGGCGGATGCCGGGCACGACGCCGACGGTGGAAACGGAGATTTTTTGCGCGCCGAGGGCGAGGCCGGCGGGGTCGCGCAGGATGTCGATGGCCTGCATGACGGCGTCGTAGTTGTGCAGGGGTTCGCCCATGCCCATGAAGACGATGTTGCGCAGGCGTTCGTGGCGGTGGTGGGGCGAGGGGTGGGCGGGCTCGGCGAGGGCGGGTGGGGTTGAGCGCGGAATTGCGGAGCTTGAACTCACGTTCAAGCCTACGTCGGAGGGTGAAACGGCGGTGGCGCGGAGAACGGCGTCCACGTGCAGGGCCTGGGCGACGATCTCGGCGGCGGAGAGGTGGCGGGTGTAGCCCATCTGGCCGGTGGCGCAGAAGACGCAGCCCATGGCGCAGCCGACCTGGGAACTCACGCAGGCAGTGACGCGGCCGCTGTAACGCATGAGCACGGTCTCGATGCGGTGGGCGTCGCGCAGGCCGAGCAGGTATTTGCGGGTGAAGCCGTCGGAGGAGTGGGTTTCCTTGGCGATGCCCGGGAAATCAAAGTCGCACTCGGAGAAGACGCGGTCGAGGTAGCGGGCGGGCAGCCGGTCGTGGGGCGTGAATTCGGAGGGGGATCGGCGGCCCTGGAGGTAGAGTTCGTTCCAGAGCGTGGCGGAGTGGACGGGAGAAAAGCCCCAGGCGACGGCGAGCGCGGCGAGTTCGGCGCGGGTTAAGCCAAGGAGGTGGGGGCGGGCGGCGGGCATGGCGGGTTGCGGTGGAACGGAGAAGGTTCCGGGCAACGTTAAGCATTAAATTAAAATGCCAACGGGCATTTTTCGGGGAACGTCCGCGCCCCGCCGGCGAGCAGTCGGAAGTCTACGGCAGCACGATAGTTTCGCCGCTGCGGAAGGGGTCGGCGAAACGCGGGTCGGTGGTCACGGTGGTATCGGTGATCGTGTGCAGGAAGGCGACGAGGGCGCTTTTTTGCGCGGTGCTGAGATTGAGGCGGCGAGGCTGGCCCGGGTTGGCGCCGCCGGGGGGATTGCGCAGCGGGCCGGAGAGATTGGGATGGGCGGTGACCCCGGAGTTGTAGAACTCAACCACCTGCTCGAGGGTGGCGAAGCGGCCATCGTGCATGTAGGGCGCGGTGAGACCGATGTTGCGCAGCGAGCCGGTCTTGAACTTGCCGTCGTCGGCCGCGTTTCCGGTGATGGCGCCCACGCCGCGATCTATCGAGGGGTTTTCGATGCCGTTGTTGTTGAGATTGCCCGGGACGAAGTTGTCAGTGCCGTGGCAAGCGACGCAGGTGGCGTTGCCGACCTGGCCGGTGAAAATCTGGCGGCCGAGATTCTCCTCGGCGGTGAAGTTGGCGAAGTTGGAGGCCACGCCCTCGTCGTATTTGGATTTTGAGGATACGATGGAGCGCACAAACTGGGCGAGGGCGCGGGAGATGCGATCGGAGGTGATGGTGGCGCTGCCAAAGGCGGCGGTGAAGAGCTGGGAGTAGTAGGTTTCGGCGGAGAGTTTCGTGACCAGGGCGGGCAGGGTCATGCCCATCTCAACCGAGTTTTGGATGGGTTGCAGGACTTGGTCCTCCAAGGTGGCGGCGCGTTCGTCCCAGAAAAAGCTGCGGCGGGGGTAGTATTTCGCGCTGGTGAGGCCCATGGAGTTGCGGTCGGTGAGGCCACCGGCGAACCCGGTGCTGAGCGGGCGCGGATCGCTGAAACCGTGCTCGGCTTGGTGGCAGGAGGAGCAGGAGACGGTGTTATTGGCGGAGAGACGCGTATCGTAAAACAGCACGCGGCCGAGGGTGGCGCCGGCGTCGGTAACGGGATTGTTTCCCGGGGTGTTGTTCTGGCCGGTGATGACCGGCACGAGCAGGTGGGCGGGCAGGTTGAGGACGGAGTAGTTATCCGTCATTAGGGGAAGCGTGGTGCGGGCTGATTTTGAAGTGTCCACGACGGTTCCAGCGGAAGCCGAGACCATGCGGAAGAAGACGCGCGGGCCGGCGGCAGCGGCGTTGATGGTGAAGCGATAACCGCGATTGTTAACCTGGAAAGAGCGCTGGTCCGTCCAGCTAACCAGGTCGGTGGAGGTTTGAAAAACCCACGGCGCGTTGGTCGAGTCGGCAAAGTCCAGCATGTAGTCGGTCGAGCTGGTGCCGGGGGCTAAAGTGACCTCGTAGTCGGCGCGGGAGATCGAGGGCAGGGCGAAGGTGAAGACGGCGGCGACTACGGCGAGGAGGCGGCTGGGGGCGACCGACCGTGGCAAAGCGGGGCAAGTGCGGGTCGAAGGGCTCATGGGGCGGGTGGGGAGGTTGAGGATAACCCTAAGGTGCCCGATTTGTGTTAAGTGTGTATGAGGGCGGGCGGGGGAATTGTTAAGGAATTGTGTGGGGCGGGGCGGAGCCGGAGCAAACCACGCAAGGGTAAGGAGGAGAGGAGGCGAAGCGCAGCGCGGGCTTTCCCTGCGGGTCTGCGGCGTGCAAGGTGGCGGCACATCTCGCATTTATGCAAAATCCCGCCTACCTGCTGCCCACTCTCTGCGATCTCGCCCGGAGCGCGGGAGAAATCGTGCTGCGTCACTTCGCGGCGCCGATCCCGACAACGAGCAAGACCAGCCGCATTGATATCGTGACGGCGGCGGACACCGAGGTGGAGGCCTATTTGGTGGGCGAGCTGAGCCGGCTTTTTCCCGCGCACCACATCGTGGGCGAGGAAGGTGGCGGGCAGGGGGCGGCGGCGGCGGGCGCGGCGTATCACTGGTTTGTCGATCCGATTGATGGCACGGTGAACTTCGCGAGCAAGTTGCCGCATTTCTGCACGAGCATCGCGCTCGCCACGGCGGACCGGCAGCCCTTGCTCGGGGTGGTTTATGATCCGACGCGGCGGGAGTTGTTTACGGCGGTGCGCGGCGGCGGCGCATGGCTTAACGGGCAACCCATCCGCGTCACGCAAACGGCGGAGTTGGTCGATGCGGTGATCACGAGCGGCTTCCCTTACGACAAACATACGAACCCGGATAACAACTTGAAGGAGTGGGGCGCGTTTTTGACCCGGATTCGCGGCGAGCGGCGGCTGGGGAGCGCGGCGCTGGATCTTTGTTACGTGGCGGCGGGGCGGCTCGATGGGTATTGGGAAAAGGACCTCAAAACCTACGACGTGATGGCGGGCATGTTGATCGCGCGCGAGGCGGGCGGCACGGTGACGGACTACGCGGGCGGGCCGAATCCGCAGCACGAAGACCGGGGCCGCTACGTGGCCAGCAACGGTCGCGTGCACGCGGAGATGCTGGCGGTGCTGGCCGGGGTGGGGTAGGGCGGTCGGCGCGAGAGTTATGCCTTGCTGAGCGCGGTTTGGCTGCACCGGATGGGGCCGATGTCTCGAAGTGTCGTCCGAAATCCCACGCCGCGCTGTGTGCGTTGCCAGCACCTGCCCCGCTGGTGCGTCTGCGAGGGGCT
>JAIXRU010000124.1 GCA_027485045.1 Opitutaceae bacterium
AGGGCGTCGGCGAGGTAGCTGAGCTTCACTGGCACGGTGATTTCTTTGGTAACGCCCTTGAGAGTGAATTTGCCGGCGGCGGTGGCGGTCCACTGGTTGGTGCCGACCGACTTCACGTCGGAGAGTTTGCTGAAGGCGAAGCTGATTTCGGGGTTCTTGGCGGCATCGATCCACTTGGGACCGACGATGTGCTCGGTCATGGTGGCGTTGGGGACCTTGAGTGACTTGGCATCGACTTCAACCTTACCCGAAGTGGCGGCCAAATCGGCGACGTCGAAGCTGACCGTACCGAAGACATCCGAGGCGGTGCCGGCGATGGGCTCGAGCAGGGAGTCCAGGGTGAACTGAATGGCGTTAACGCCTTTCGGATCCTTGAAATCGAAAGCGCGGGGAGCGGCGATGGCGGAGAGGGCGGAGGCAACGGTGAAGCCGGCGAGGGCGAGGGTGCGGAGCGTGTTTTTCATAGTTAGCTTGAGGTGGATGGGAGCAAAAAAAGTGCGTTATAGCGGTGGGCGGTCCTTAGGGACTGCGACGACCGAAAAAAGTTACAGAAAAAAGCGTTAAGCCGAAAAAAATACCTGCGCCGAGAAATTCGATCCCGGGCACGAAACGTTTTTCATAAGTGGTGTAGACCAGCTCGGTGACGGGGTCCACTTGCTTGACCGGGACTTGGTTCTGGCTCCAGCCGCGGTTGTAGCCTTTGGCCGCCCAGAAGCAGAAAATGAAGAGAGCAAGCAGGATGCCGGCGCCACGGACCAGAACGCGCCACGCCGCGATGGTCGTTGGCGGGGGGAGGGAGGGCGAGGAACTCATCGGGTGCCAGCCAAGCAAGTCGCGTGCGCAGTGCAAGCGGGGCGCGGTAATTTTACGGAATGTCTTTTATGGGAGATTATACGACCTCCCTTATAAGATGAGCATGGCATCGCCGTAGCTGAAGAAGCGGTATTCGCGGGCTATGGCTTCGGCGTAGATCTCGTGCAGCCAGGCAATGCCGTCGGTGGAGCCGGGGGTGAGAAAGGAGCTCACCAAGCAGAGCAGGGTGGAGCGGGGTTGGTGAAAATTGGTAATCAAAGCATCCACGGCCGAGAAGGGCGTGGGCGGGTAGAGGTAAATCGCGGCCTCGCTTAGGAATGGCGTGGAGGAGGCGGGCGCGCCGGCGGGGTGTTTGCGGAAAAAATCCTCCAAGGTGCGCACGCTGGTGGTGCCGACGGCTATCCGGCGGGTGCCGGGCGCGGGGTGGAGGGCGGCGGCTTGGGTGGAGGCGGGTATCTCGTAGACTTCCCGGTGGATGGCGTGGGCTTCGATGGTCTCGGTGGCGATGGGCTTGAAGGTGCCGAGGCCGACATGGAGCGTCAGGTCGGCGGTGCGCACGCCGGCGGTATGGAGGGTTTCGAGGAGTTCCGGGGTAAAGTGCAGGCCGGCGGTGGGGGCGGCGGCGGCGACTTGTTTGGCGCGGTCGGCGTAAACGGTTTGGTAGCGTTCGAGGTCGGCGCTGCGCTCTTCGGCGGTGTGCTGGCGCTCGATGTAGGGCGGGAGCGGCACTTCGCCCAGGCGGTTGGCGACCTCGACGATGTTGGCTCCGTGGGTGGCGGCGCAGAGGAAGCTGACCCGAGCCGCGCCTTCGGCGTCTTTTTCCAGGATGGTTCCTTCGTAGGCGCCGGCCACGCCGAAGGTGGCGCCGGGGGGGAGCTTTTTTCCCGGGCGCAAGAGGCACCACCAAGTCTGGCCGTCCACGGCGGGTCGTAGGAGCAGGCATTCGACGGCGCCGCCGGTGGGACGGTGGGCGAGCAGGCGGGCGGGCAGGACGGCGGCGTTGTTGCGGAAGAGGGTGTCTCCTGGGCGCAAATACTCGCCGAGGTCGGTGAAGTGGCGGTGTTCAATTCGGCGCGTGGCGCGATGCACCACGAGCAGGCGGGAGGCGTCGCGGCGGGCGGCGGGGGTTTGCGCGATCAGGTGGGCGGGCAGGGGGTAGTCGAAGAGATCGGTGGAGAGCGGCGGCATCGGTGCGGTTAGGACGATCAGAGACGGCAGATCAGGAGCTCGCGCTCGAAGATCATTTCCTTGGGCAGGTGGGAGTGCAGGTCGAGGAACAGTTCTTCGTGGCCGATGAGTTCGGCGCGCCAGGCCTTGGGGTCGAGGGCGGTGAGTTGCTCGAAGCGTTCGCGTGGGAAATCAAGGCCGGTCCAGTCGAGGTCGTCGTAGCGGGGCATCCAGCCGAGGGCGGTTTCGCGCGCGCGGCAGCGGCCCTGGCAGCGGCCGACGATCCAGCGGAGGATGCGCAGGTTTTCGCCGAAGCCGGGCCAGAGGAACTTGCCGTCCTCGCCCTTGCGGAACCAGTTGACCTGAAAGACGCGCGGCACCTCGGCTAGGCGGTGCTGCATCTTGACCCAGTGGCGGAAGTAGTCGCCCATGTGGTAGCCACAAAAGGGAAGCATGGCCATGGGATCGCGGCGGACCTGGCCGATGGTGCCGGCGGCGGCGGCTGTCATTTCCGAGCCCATGGTGGCACCGGCATAGACGCCGCCGGACCAGTTGAAGGTCTGGTAAACCAAGGGCGTAGTGGTGGCGCGGCGACCGCCGAAAATGATGGCGGCGATGAGCACGCCGGCTGGGTTTTCCCAGTCGGGGTCGATGGTTGGGCACTGGGCGGCGGGCGCGGTGAAGCGGGAGTTGGCGTGGGCGGCCTTGGCCCCGGTGACCTTGGCGATCTCGGGGGTCCAGATTTTGCCCTGCCAGTCGGTGCACATGGCGGGCGGGGTGTCGGTCATGCCTTCCCACCAGACGCCGCCCTCGGGGGTGAGGGCGCAGTTGGTGAATATGGCGTTTTGGTACAACGCGGCCATGGCGTTGGGGTTGGTTTTGAGCGAGGTTCCGGGGGCGACGCCGAAGAAGCCGGCCTCGGGGTTGATGGCGCGCAGGCGTCCGTTGGCGTCGGGGCGGAGCCAGGCGATGTCGTCGCCCACGGTGGTGACCTTCCAGCCCTGCTCGGCGAGGGCGGCGGGGGGAACGAGCATGGCGAAGTTGGTCTTGCCGCAAGCGGAGGGGAAGGCGGCGGCGACGTAGGCTTTTTCGCCGTCGGGATTTTGCAGGCCGAGGATGAGCATGTGCTCGGCCATCCAGCCCTCGTCGCGCGCCATGGCGGAGGCGATGCGCAGGGCGAAACACTTTTTACCGAGCAAGGCGTTGCCGCCGTATCCGGAACCGTAGGACCAGATTTCGCGGGTCTCGGGGAAGTGGACGATGTATTTGTCGGGGTTGCAGGGCCAGGGAACGTCCTTGGCGCCGGGGGCGAGGGGGCGGCCGACCGAGTGCATGCAGGGCACGACGCGTTTTTCCTCTTTGTCGATCTCGGCGAAGACGGGCGCGCCGATGCGGGCCATGATGCGCATGTTGACCACGACGTAGGGCGAGTCGGTGAGCTGCACGCCAATCTGGGAGAGCGGAGAGCCGACCGGACCCATGGAGAAGGGAAGGACGTAGAGGGTGCGTCCGCGCATGCAGCCGGCGAAGAGGCCCTTGAGTTTTTTGCGCATCTCGAAGGGCTCGACCCAGTTGTTGGTCGGGCCGGCGGCGTCCTTGGAGAGGGAGCAGATGAAGGTGCGGTCCTCAACGCGGGCGACATCGGAGGGGTCGGAGCGGGCGAGGAAACAGCCCGGCCAAGTCTGTTCGTTTAATTTGGTAAAAGTGCCGGCAGCGACGAGGTCGGCGCAGAGGGAATCGTATTCCTCGGCCGAGCCGTCCACCCAGTGGATGGCGGCGGGCTGGGTGAGCGCGGCCATCTTCTCGACCCAGCGCAGGAGGTGTTTGTTGGTGGCGAGTGGGAGGGAGACGTCGCGAGTGAGCGTGGGCATGGGATGAGGCGTCCAGCCTGTGGGGTAGGGCGGCAGGGTAAACGGTTAAACTTGTCTGGGCTACTGCTCAGGCGCGCACCTGGCCGGTGCCGTCGAGCAGGTATTTGTAGGAGCAGAGCTCTTTGAGGCCCATGGGGCCGCGGGCGTGGAGGCGGTCGGTGCTGATGCCGATCTCGGCGCCGAAACCGAACTCGAAGCCGTCGTTGAAGCGGGTGCTGGCGTTCCAGGGCACCACGGCGCTGTCCACGGCGGCTTGGAAGCGGCGGGCGGCGGACTCGTCGGCGGTGATGATGGCGTCTGTGTGGCCGGAGCTGTCGCGGTTAATAGTCGCGATGGCGGTTTCGAGGTCGGGCACGATGCGCACGGCGATGACGAGATCGAGGAACTCGGCTGTGAAGTCGGCGGCGGTAGCGGGGAGGACGGAGCTGGGAGCGGGGAGCGCGGAGCTAGGAGCGGAGAGGAGGGCGAGGGAGGCGGGGTCGCAGCGGAGTTGCACGCCCTTGGCGGAGAGGGCGGCGGCCAGGCGGGGGAGGACGGCGGGCGCGGCGGCGGCGTGGACGAGCAGTTGTTCGGCGGCGTTGCAGACGCCGGGGCGCTGGGTTTTGGCGTTGAGCAGGATGGCCTCGGCCATGGCGGGGTCGGCGGACTGGTCCACGTAAACAAAGCAGACGCCGGTGTAGTGTTTGATGACCGGGATGGTGGAGTTTTGCGCCACGAAGCGGATGAGGCTCTCGCCGCCGCGCGGGATGATGCAGTGGATGAGGGTATCCAGTTTCAGGAGGTGGGTGAGGGCGGCGCGGTCGGTGGTGGGGATGAGCTGGACGGAGTCGGCGGGCAGGCCGGCTTCGGCGAGGGCGCGCTGGATGAGGGCGGCGAAGGCGGTGTTGGTGTGGAAGATTTCTTTGCCGCCGCGCAGGATGGAGGCGTTGCCCGACTTTAGGCAGAGGATGGCGCAGTCGATGGTGACGTTGGGGCGGGCCTCGTAGATGATGCCGATGACGCCGATAGGCACGCGGACCTGGCGGAAACGCAGGCCGTTGGGGCGGGTCCAGGCGTCGAGTTCCTGGCCGACGGGATCGGGCAGGGTGGCGACTTGGGAAACGGATTCGGCGAGGTGGGCGAGTTTGGCGGGGGAAAGGCTGAGGCGCTCGATCTGGTGTTTGGCGAGGCCGTTGGCCTCGGCGGCGGCGAGATCGAGGGCGTTGGCGGCGAGGATTTCGGCCTCGGAGGCGGGCAGGAGGCGGGCGAGGGCGCGCAGGGCGGCGTCCTTCTGCGCGGTGGGCGCGGTGGCGAGGACGAGGGAGGCGGCGCGGGCGCGCTGGGCGATGGCGAGGACGAGGGCGGCGAGATCGGCGGACATGGGAAAGGGCTAATGCACGCCGGGCGAGGCGCGGAAGGCAAGCCGGGCGGGGGCGAGGCGGGTTAGCGCGAAGAAACGTTTATGAGAGAGCCCGGCTTAAGCTCGGGGAGTCGGGCGAGCAATTCAGCCATCAGTGGTGCGGTGTGTTCGTAGCGATTGGAGCGGGCTCGAAGCACAATAACAGCAAATGGGATGCTGCGCAGGTATTGTTGGT
Organism: Opitutaceae bacterium; assembly: GCA_027485045.1. Lineage (GTDB taxonomy): Bacteria > Verrucomicrobiota > Verrucomicrobiia > Opitutales > Opitutaceae > IMCC26134_A. Next base: position 5,426 of record JAIXRU010000124.1, read on the forward strand.
GCGGCATGTTTTTATCCACGGTCACGAAAGCATCGAAACGGCCGGAGGCGGCGATTTGCGCGAGCAAACGACCGTTTTTTAACCCCGCCCAACCCTCCCGCTGAACTGTACAGACGTCGTGGCCGGGTAAATCACGGCGCAAACGAGCATCCAGACATTCATCAAGGAGGAAGCGCATTTAGGCGGCGGCCAGAGCTACTCCCATGAGGAGTTCGCCCCCGCGCTGGATGAAGGCCACCGCCTGCTCGCGCTTTACGGTGGGGAAACCTTCGAGGAATTCATCCAAACTATCCCCGCCTTCGAGGTAATCGAGCAACGCCTGCACGGGCACGCGGGTTCCGGCAAAGCAAGGCGTGCCGCTCATTATCTCCGGGTCGACGAGGATGATTTCATTTAACTTCATGGGGATGACGATGCGGCTTTAACGTTATCTGGCAACTTCTGGGGCTTAACCGGCGAGCTTGGCGGCGTGGGCGTGGAGGGTGGGCCAGCGGTCGGGGGGGATGGCGGGGCCGCTGTGGCGCACGCATTCGCTGCCGACGGCGGCGGCGAGGGATCCGCAGGCGGGCAAAGACCAGCCGTGCAGGTAACCATAAAGGAAACCGCCGGCGAAGTTGTCGCCCGCGCCGTTGGTATCCACCACGCGGTCGGCGGGCACGGGGGCGATGCGGTGGAGTTCTTCGCCGCGGGCGATCCAGGCGCCGTCTTTGCCGACTTTGACCACGGCGATCAGGCCGGGGGCCTCGGCGGCGAGGCGGCGGGCGAGGGCGGCGTAGTCGTCGCCCGCTTCCGGATACAGGGCGCGGATCTCGTCCTCGTTGGCGAAGACGATGTGCAGGCCGCCGGCGCGGAGCTGGGCGAAGAGCCAGGCGCGGGTGGCGTTGATCACTTCGAAGGAGGCGAAGTCGAGCGAGACGGTGGCGCCGGAGGCGCGCGCGCCGGCGAGAACGGCGTCGGCCAGGGCTTGGTTGAAGACGAGGTAGCCTTCGATGTGGGCGTGACGCACGCCGGCGAAGTCGGCGGGGGAGAGCTCGGCGGGGGAGAGGGTCATCGCGGCGCCGAGGTCGGTGCGCATGGTGCGGGCGGCGTCGGGCGTGATGAGGGCGAGGCAGCGGGCGTTGGGCAGGCCTTGGCCGGTTTTGTAGCGGGAGAGGTCGATGCCGGCGGCGGCGGCCTGGTCGCGGTAGGCGGCGGCGGTGGGGTCGGAGCCGAGTTTACCGAGGAAGGTGGTGCGCAGGCCGAGGCGGGCGGCGGCGCGGGTGACGTTGGCGGCGCTGCCGCCGTTTTCGAGGGCGGGGGTGGCGGGGAGGCGGGTGACGAGGGCTTCCATCTCGGTCGCGTCCACCAGGACCATGCCGCCTTTATCGCCGCGCACGGTGGCGAGGTGGGCTTCGGGGATGGGCGCGGTCAGATCCATGATGGGGGAGCCGATGCCGAGGAGGTCGAAGGAGGTGGGAGCGGGGAGCATGGGAGCGAGGAGCGGGGAGGCGGGAGCAGGGAGGAGGGAGCGAGGAAGGGAAATGAAAGCGCCGCGCCTGGTGGGGCGCGGCGCGGATGGGAGCGGAGTTGCGGTGCGCTCCTTTGGGCTGGCTTAGTCGGCGACAGTGAGGAGGGTGTCGAGGAGGAGCTCGTCGTTGACCTCGATGGTGATGGCGTAGTCGCCGGGGGCGGGGAAGGCGAGGTTGCGCACGTCGTTGATGAGGTTGATGCGCTGGAGGGGGCCTTGGGATTGGAAGGCGCGGTCGAGCAGCACGCTCATGGACTCGGGGCTGAGGCCGAGGGAGATTTTGATCTTATGTTCGCCGGCGGCCACGTTGGTCAGGGTGAGGAACCAGATCATGAACGGGTGGGTGAGCGGGAATTGGCGGCCGCGGATGGCGGAGAAGACACCGAGGATGGTGTGTTTGCCAGTGGCGGGGTCGATGTGGACGCCGTCGCAGAGGAGCCAGGAGAGGACTTGTGGTTTGGTGTTCATAGGAGGAAAAGGGGGAGCGTGGGCAGTCGATGAGTGCAGGGGAAGGCGGAAGTGCTTGGCGAGCCCGATATCGTGGGCAAGTTGTGGTTAAAATGTCGGCGGAAACCGAAATCGTGAGCGCGCTGGGGTGGTTGGAGCCGTTGCGGGCTTATCCGCGCTGGCTGGTTTTGGTGTGCGTGGCGATCGTGGCCGGGGGGTTGCTGGCCTTGGTGGCCAAGCCGCTCAAGTGGGGGCTTTACGCGGCACTGGCGGGCTTGCTGGCGGTTTTTCTGGCTGGTTTCGCCGTTTGGTTGGAGCAGTAGGCTGGCGATTGTCGGCGGGGTGGGTGAAGATCGCGGGAGTTTTTCTTGTCAGAGTTTTCATCCGCTTCATATCCGGTTCCGATGAAGTATATTTTTGTTACGGGTGGTGTCGTTTCCTCGCTGGGCAAAGGCCTGACGGCTGCTGCGCTGGGCGCGCTGCTCGAAATGCGCGGGCTCACGGTGCGCATTCAGAAGTTTGACCCCTATCTTAACGTCGATCCGGGCACGATGAGCCCCTACCAGCACGGTGAGGTGTATGTGCTCGAAGACGGTGCGGAGACTGACCTAGACCTCGGCCACTACGAGCGTTTCACCAGTGGTAAACTGTCGCGGTTGAACAACCTCACCTCCGGCCAAGTTTACGAGAGCGTAATCCAGAAGGAACGTCGGGGCGCTTATCTGGGCAAAACCGTGCAGGTGATCCCACACGTGACCAACGAGATCAAGGAGCGCATCACCATGGCGGCGAAGGACGTCGATATCCTCATCACCGAGATCGGCGGCACCACGGGAGACATTGAGGGGCTGCCTTTCCTGGAGGCGCTGCGCCAGTTCGCCCTCGAGCAGGGGCCGCGCGACGTGATTTTCCTGCACGTTACCCTCGTGCCGTATCTGGCGGCGGCGGGTGAGTTGAAGACCAAGCCCACGCAGCAATCGGTGGCAAAGCTGCGCGAGATCGGCATCCAGCCGCATATTCTGGTTTGTCGCAGCGAGCAGCCGATCGATGCCAGCGTGCGCGATAAGTTGTCGATGTTCTGCAACGTACCGGTGAAGGCCGTGGTTCAGTGTCAGGACGTGTCGTCCATCTACGAGCTGCCCATCGCCTTGCAGGAAGAAGGGCTCGATCAACTGGTGGTGGATATGTTCGGGCTGAACAAACCCCAGCCGGAGCGCAATGTCTGGGCCGAGCTTTCGCGCCGTATCCGCAATCCCCTGCACAAGGTGAAGATCGGCGTGGTCGGAAAATACATCGAGCTTCAGGACGCGTACAAATCGGTTTACGAATCCATCACCCACGCCGGCATCGCCAACAATGCGGTGGTCGAGGTGGTGCGGGTGGATGCGGAGGAGCTGGAAAAGCGCGGCGGCGTCGCCCTGCTGAAGGGTCTCGACGGCATCCTGGTCCCCGGCGGCTTCGGCGACCGCGGCACCGAGGGCAAAATCATCGCCGCGCGCTTTGCGCGCGAAAACGGGGTGCCTTACTACGGGCTTTGCCTCGGTTTGCAGATCGCGGTGATCGAGTTTGCCCGCAACGTTCTCAAGCTGAAGGGGGCGAACTCCACCGAGTTCGACCCCGCCTCGCCCCATCCGATCATCAACATCATGGAGGAACAGAAAAAGGTGATTGATAAGGGTGCGACCATGCGGCTCGGCAGCTACGAGTGCGCGCTCACCCCCGGCGCGAAAGCTGCCAAGGCCTACAAGGCCGAGAGCATCCGCGAGCGCCACCGCCACCGTTATGAGGTGAACAACGCCTACGTCGGCCAGCTCCAGCGCGGAGGCCTCGTGGTCTCGGGCATCAATCCCCGGCGCAACCTGGTGGAAATCGTCGAGCTCAAGGACCACCCGTTCTACCTCGCGGTTCAGTTTCACCCCGAGTTCCAGTCCAAGCCGCTGCAGGCGCATCCGCTGTTCGCCGCCTTCATCGCCGCCGCGCTCAAGCAGCGCAAACCCGCCCCGGCCAAGGCGAAGTCCACCGCCAAGTCTGCCGCGAAAAAACCTTCCGCCGCCAAGGCCAAAAAGCCTGCGAAGACTGCTCCGAAAAAAGCCTAACCGACTACAATCGCAGCCGCCTCCCGATGCCCTTAGTCATTGGGCATAGGGCATTCGTCATTGGTCATTTCCTTCTCATGCCACTCTTCGACCCGAAAAAACTTCTCGTTCTCGCCGGACCCTGTTCGTTGGAAAACGAGACCGTGGTGCGCGCCGTCGCTGAAAAACTCGCCGCCCTGCGCGCCAAATACCCCGAGCTGAATCTCGTTTTCAAAGGCTCCTTCGACAAAGCCAACCGCACCTCCATCGGTGGCGGGCGCGGCACCGGACTCGAAGCCGGGCTCGCCCTGCACGCCTTGGTTAAAAAAGACTACGGCCTGCCCTGCGTGACCGATGTGCACGAGAGCGACCAGTGCGCGCCCGTGGCCGCCGTGTGTGATGTGCTCCAGATCCCGGCCTATCTCTGCCGCCAGACCGATCTCTTGCTCGCCGCCGCCGCCACCGGCAAAACCGTGAACGTGAAAAAGGGCCAGTTCCTCGCCCCCACCGACATGGTGCACGTAGTCGGAAAACTGAAACACGGCGGCGCCGCCGAAATCTGGCAATGCGAGCGCGGCACCACCTTCGGCTACGGCAACCTGGTGGTGGACATGCGCGGCTTCCCCATCATGGCCCGGAACGGGTATCCGACCATCCTCGACGCTACGCACAGCGTGCAGCTTCCCGGCGCGGCGGGCGGCAAAAGCGGTGGACAGCGCGAGTTCGTGCCGCCGCTGTGTTTCGCCGCGCTGGCGGCGGGCGCGGATGGACTCTTCCTCGAAACCCATCCCGACCCGGCCAACGCACTCTCCGACGGTCCCAACATGGTGCCACTCGAAGAGCTCGAAGCCCTGCTGGTAAAGTGCCTCGCCTTCTGGCGTTGCGCGCGCAGTTGACCGGGCCCCGCCGGGCGTCACCTTAGCCCCTTTACCAAACCAGCATGGCCACCTTCCTCATCGACATTCCCGTGCCCAGCATGGGAGCGACCGTAAACGAGCTGACCGTGATCGACCTCAAGGTGAAGGTCGGCGATCCGCTTAAAAAAGGCGGCATAGCAGCGGAGCTGGAGAGCGACAAATCCGTCTTCGAGTGGGAAGCTCCGTGCGACGGAACGGTGCGCGGCGTGTATTGCCGCGCGGGGGACATTATCCGCTCGGGCGACCGCTTTATCAGCATCGAGACCGACGACGAATCGCTGCGGCACCTTATCGCGACCGCCGCCGACGGAGTCGTCGGCGAAAAGGCCAAACTCCAAGGGGCAAACGCCAAAGCTTCGGTCCCAGTTTCGGAGGCGGCACCGGCTGCGGTCGTGACTCAGGTCGCTGTCCCGCAGGCGTCCATCCAGCCGGCGGTTTTCGCGGCCAACTGGACTCCGCGCGCGCGCAAACTCGCGGTCGAGGCGGGGCTTGATCCGGCGACGCTCACCGGGCTCGTCGGCACCGGCCCGGGCGGGACTATTTCGGGTGACGATGTGGCCGCCTACCTTGCGGCGAAGCCTCAATCTCCCGCGGCCACAGCGCCTGCTCCAGTAACGACTCCGGCGTCAGCATCGCCCGCCGCCGATGATACCGTTTGCATCGCGGGCGTGGGTTACGCGGTGCCGAAAAACATCCGCCCGACCAGCGAGATTCTCAAAGCCTTCCCCGGTCGCACCGAGGCCGAGATGCACAAGCTCACCGGCATTCACGAGCGCCGCTATGCCGACGCCGACGAGTCCGCCACCTCACTCGCCGCCACCGCCGCCCAGCACGCGCTGGCCCAGGCTGGCCTCACCGCCGCCCAGATCGACGGCATCGTGCTGGCGACCATCATCCCCGACCAGCCGGTGCCCTCGATGGCGAGTGCGCTGGCCCAGTTGCTGGGTTGTCCGAAGGCGCTCGCGTTTGACGTAAATGCCGCCTGTTCAGGCTGGCTCTATGCCCTTGAGGTCGGACGCGCGTTTATCCGCGGCGGCACGGCGCGAAACATCCTCGTGGTCACGGCCGAGCTGCTGTCGCGCATCACCAACCCCAACGACCATGAGACGGCGTTTCTTTTTGGCGATGGGGCCGGAGCGGCCGTGCTCACCGCTGCCTCCGGCGGGCATCGCCTGCACCGGATGGCCCTTTCCGGCGACGCTGATCTGTTCAAGGCGATCCAGCGTCCCGGTGGCGGTGCGCGTCGGCCCGTGCCCTGCGCGGATGGCAGCGATCGCGACGATTTTTACCTGCAAATGGACGGGGGGGCGGTGTTCAAAAACGCCGTTATCGCCTTCGCCAACCAGATCGAGCAGTGCATCGCCCGGCACAAACTCAAACCCGATGACATCGCCTGGATCGTGCCGCACCAGGCCAACGAGCGCATCCTGCGCGCAGTGGGCAAACGCGTGGGCATCCCTTACGAGCGCTTCGTCGTGACGATCGCCAAGTATGGCAACACCTCGGGTGCCTCCGTATCCATGGCCTTGGGCTGGGCGGCGGAGGAAGGTATTTTCAAGCCGGGCGACCGCATCATTTTCTGCTCGGTGGGCGCCGGCCTGACCTACGCGGGCGGCTTGCTGGTTTGGTAACAAGGCCGCTTGCCGGCACCAGGCGGCCAGGGAGTGAGGTAGCGTGGTGGACGCGGTGGTCACCTTCAGAGCTGCATACACTCTCTTCCTCGGGCGATGCTTGGGAAGGCGTTGCCCGATTTTCAGGACCGCACGGTTTGCTGGCGAACGGCGGGGTGTGGCGACTCCGCCCTAAATTGAGGAAAAACCTAGACCTCGTAAACCTGGCCGGGGACGGGATCGATGATCTTGCTGTTGGGCAGGCGGGCTTCGAGCTCGCGTTGGAACCAGGCACGGGCTTCGGGTTCGCCGTGGGCCAGCACGATGCTGCGGGCCTGGGTTTGCACTGCGAACTGCAGGAGCTCCTCGCGGTCGGCATGACCGGAGAGCTCGAAGCGTTCGACTTTGGCCGCGATCTTGGTCTGCACCTGAATCGTCTCGAAAACGAAGGTGTCGCCGTGCTTGGACTGCTGGAGCTTGCCACCGGGAGTCTCAGGATCGCAGTAACCGACGAAGGCGACGGTGTTGCGGGAGTGGCCGAGCAGGCCTGAGGCGAGGGTGTAGCTGGGGGTGTTTTCCACCAACATGCCTGAGCTCACCAGATAGAGGGCGCGTTGCTTCGGGTCCACGCCGGGCTCGAGGCGGCGGGGAATGGGCTTGGTGCGCAAATCCTTGAGGATGCTACGGCTGAACTGGATGTGTTTGGTCTTGCGGGAAATCTCGTCGAAGTAGTCGCAAAGATCGAGGCCGAGGCCGGAGGTGAAAATCGGGCAATCGACGAGTTTGCCGAAGCGGCGGGCGTCGTGGAAAATCGCCAGCAATTCCTGCATGCGGCCAAGGGCAAAAACCGGGATGAGGCAGGAGCCGCCGTTTTGGATGGTGTCGTTGATGCAGTTGATCAGCCGGGCGACCTCGTTGATGCGCTCTTTGCCCTCGGGACGTTCGGTGGTGCCGCGGGTGGTCTCGGTGATCAGGGTATCGAAATGGCCGGCCGGAAACCGAGCGCCTTTGAGTACGCGTTGATCTTCGAAGAGCACATCGCCGGTCACGAAAATGTGGCGGTGCTTGTGGCGGAGCTCCACGGCGGCGGCCCCGGCGACGTGGCCGGCGGGGTGCAGGGTGATTTCGATTTCGTCGCTGCCCTTGGTAAAGCGCTTGGGATGGTTAAACGCGAGACCGGTCAGGCGGGGCGCGATCTGGTCCACATCCTCGTGGGTGAAATGCGGCTCGTCCTTGGTCTGGCCTTCGGCGGCCTGGCGACGCATGACGTTGGCGGAGTTGTGCATCATGCGCTCCACGATCATGCGGCTGGAGAGCGACATGATACAGGGAGCGGTCGGGCTGTGGCGCATCGCAACCGGCAGACTGCCCAAATGGTCGAGGTGGCAGTGGGTCAGGATATACAGGTCGATGGAGATACTCGCCAGTTTGGCAAATTCCGGCAAGGCCGCCCGGCCGGATAGCTTTGGATGCAAGCCACTGTCTACGAGTATGTTAAAGTCGCCGATCTGGAGGAGAGTGCAACTGCACCCGATGCCTCCCTCACGGTTGAGGTCGATTAGTTTCATTCTTGGAATCGGTCAGGCGATACGCTGCGGAGGGAGAGAGCAAGCGTAACCTCTGGCGATGGCCGGATTGTAGCCCGGTGGCGGGCGGGCACGCCCAAGCTAAGGCGTGGGTGTGGGCACGCGCATCGCGAATGTAGGCAGGAGCACGTGAATGGCCCGGTGCGTCTCGTCCACGCCGTGGAAGCTGCCTTGGGCGACGCAGTCGCCGCCCGCCACGTGGTAACTGTTGTAGGAAAAGCTTTCACCGGGGGCGAGCACCGGGCGTTCGCCGACGATGCCATCGCCCTCGATCACCTGGCGGGTGCCGTCCTCGCGGGCGATCACCCATTTGCGCCCGAGCAGCGTGAGGGTGTGCTCGGTGCCGTTGTGGATGGTGATAAAATAAACAAAGGCGTGCGGCTGATCGGTGGGCAGGCATTTGCCGCCGTGGTGATAAACGAGTTTATCCAAACGGGCGGTGAGGCCGGGGAGCGCGAGCGAGGCGGGCATAGGGTGGGCGGTGCGGGAAGCGGCCGTAACAAAGATGGCTTTTGCGACTTGGCAAGGCGGCCAACGAGAGAAGCTGAGCTCCCGCTTGCGTGCGTGCGGAACCTATGGTCAGCGTGCGGGCATGAATTGGTCCGACTACGGTGCGGTGGCTTTGATGGGGCTGCTGGGCGGCGCGCATTGCGCGGGCATGTGCGCGCCGTTCGCCCTGGCGGTGTCGGCCGGAGCCCAGGGGCGGCCGGGGCTGCTGTTGGCCCGGCACGTGGCTTACCAGTTGGGCAAGGCCACGGCGTATGTTTTTCTTGGAGTGCTCCTCCTGTTGGCGGCGGGCTGGGTGGACCTCGCGCTGCCCCTGGCACGTCTGCAAAACTGGCTGGCTTGGGCCGCAGGCGGCTCGATGGTGGTGATCGGCCTCGGCTACGCGTTCGGCTGGCGCTGGTCGGCGGCCTGGGCGAGCGGCGGCGGGTGGACGGCCCGGGCCTGCGGCGGGGCGCTGCGCCTGCTCTGGACCGCGCCCTCGCTCTGGCGCTGCGTGCTGACGGGGTGGGTAAATGGCTTTTTGCCCTGCGGGCTTTCGCTGGCCGCGCTGTTTTATCTGGTCAGCCGCGATTCGCTCGAAGGCGTGGTGGCGGGGGCTTACGTTTTCGGTTTTGGCACCATGCCGGCGCTTTTGCTCACCGGCTGGCTGGGCGGCCAGGCCTCGGCGCGGGTGCGTGGCCGCGGCTTGCGGGTGGCGGGAGCCTTGCTGGCGATCTTCGGAGTGCTGACGATTTTTCGCGGCACGGATGCGGTGCACCATTGGTTTCACCAGCACACGATGCCGACGGAGCCGGGCGCAAGTCACTCGCACCACTGAGGGCGTGGGACAAGCGGCTTGCCAGCGCGGAAGGGGACGCGCACATCTTCGCGTTTTCCTCTATGCAAAAGCTCGCCCTGCTCTCGGTCAGCGACAAACGCGGTCTGGTCGATTTCGCGACCGCCCTGGTTAAAACCCACGGCTACACGCTGCTCTCCACCGGAGGCACGGCCAAGCTGCTCGCCGAAAAAGGCCTGCCCGTCACCGAGGTCAGCCAGCACACTGGCTTCCCTGAGATGATGGAAGGCCGGGTCAAGACCCTTCACCCGAAGATCCACGGCGGCCTGCTCTGCCGCCGCGACAAGGCCGACCACCTCGCCGCCGCCCGCGAGCACGGCATCGCCCTCATCGACCTCGTGGTGGTGAACCTCTATCCGTTCGAGCAGACGGTGGCCAAGAAGGACGTTCACTTCGAGGAAGCGATTGAGAACATCGACATCGGCGGCCCCTCGATGCTGCGCAGCGCGGCCAAGAACCACGAGGCCGTGGCCGTGGTCTGCGACCCCGATGATTATCCCGCTGTGCTCGCCGCCTACGCCGAGCCTTCCCGTTTGCCTGCGCTGCGCCGCAAGCTCGCGCTCAAGGTCTTTCAGCGCACCGCCAGCTACGATGCCGCCATCGCCCGGTATTTGGAGACCCAGGCCGACGAGCCCGATCTGGAAGCGCTGAGCGGTTACCCGAAGCAGTTCAGCCTTTCCTACCCCAAGGCGCAGAGCCTGCGCTACGGCGAAAACCCCCACCAGAAGGCGGCGCTTTACGGCTCCTTCCACGAGCATTTCAGCCAGCTCCAGGGCAAGGAACTTTCCTATAACAACATCCTCGATATCACGTCGGCCACCTACCTGATCGGCGAGTTCGAGAAACCCACGGTCTGCATTCTCAAGCACACCAATCCGTGCGGTGTGGCTTCGGCCGATACGCTGGATGCGGCGTGGGAAAAAGCCTTCGCGACCGACCGCCAGGCGCCCTTCGGCGGCATCATTATTGTCAACCGCACCCTGGAAGGCGCGCTGGCCAAGACCATCGCGGAACTCTTCACCGAGGTGATCATTGCTCCGCGTTTCAGCGACGAGGCGCTGGCGATTTTTGCGAAGAAGAAAAACCTGCGTCTGATGATTGCCAAGGAAGGCGTGGGCGCGGCGTCCTTGTTCGACGTTCACTCGGTGATCGGCGGCGTGCTGGTGCAGGACCGCAACAAAGTGCTGGGCAATCCGGCCGACTTCAAGGTGGTGACCAAGCGCCAGCCCACGGCGGAGGAGATGGCGGCGATGATGTTTGGCTGGCGGGTGTGCAAACACGTCAAGTCGAACGCCATCGTTTACTGCCGCGGCGAGCAGACGCTCGGCGTGGGTGCGGGCCAGATGGCGCGGGTGGACAGCTCGCGCATCGCGGTCTGGAAGGCGGGCGAGGCCAAGCTGGACCTCAAAGGCTGTGTGGTGGTTTCCGAGGCGTTGTTCCCCTTTGCGGACGGCCTGATCGCGGCGGCGGAGGCGGGGGCGACAGCGGCGATCCAGCCGGGCGGCTCGGTGCGGGACGACGAAGTGATCGCGGCGGCCGACGCGCGCGGCATGGCGATGGTCTTCACCGGCATCCGCCACTTCCGGCACTAAAGAGCAGGGAGCGGGGAGCGGGCGGCGTTGATTAAAACTCAGGGCATAGTTTCGACGGCGGAAAGCGCGGGCTTGTAAGTGTTAAGCCGCGCGTTCTGCTGACGGCTGCACTATGTCAGCCACGCATCAAGGCGCCCGTAAACATCTCGAAGCCATCACCGGGACCTTGACGGCGGCGGAGATCGCCCGGCGTTTGGAGGCCAAGCATCATAAGCCGAAACCGCGCGTGCCCGGAGCATCGCTGACTGACCCCGCAACGGTGGACAAACGGTGGGCACTGTTGCCGGAGGCGGCGGAGGCCAAAGCGGAGGTGGCGGATGGGTTGTCTCTGAGCCATCACGCGGCGTTTTCGCATAACATCGAAAACTTCATCGGCACGGTGAAGGTTCCCGTCGGACTGGCCGGGCCCTTGCGGGTGAACGGTATCGCGGCGCAGGGAGATTATTACGTTCCCCTGGCAACTACTGAGGCGGCGCTGGTCGCGAGCTATCATCGCGGGGCGAGCGTCATCACGCTGGCAGGTGGCTGCACGACGATGATTTTAAGCGAGGGCGTTGGGCGCGCGCCGGCGTATGCTTTTAACTCGCTCCTGGAGGCGGGCAACTTTGTGCAGTGGTGCGTACTGAATACGGAAACTATCCGCGCGAAGGCGGAGGCGACCACTCGCTTTGGCAAGCTGAAGGACGTGCGTTTCACCGTAGAGGGCAACCATGTGTATGTGTTGCTGGAGTTCACCACGGGCGATGCGTCAGGGCAAAATATGGTCACGATCGCCACTGCAGCGGCCTGCGATTTTATCGCGGAGAGTTGTCCGGTGAAGCCGCAGTATTTTTTTGTAGAGGGAAATCTCTCGGGTGACAAAAAAGCCAGCGCTCAGTCGTTTCAATCGGTGCGGGGAAAAAAGGTCTGCGCCGAGGTGAGGTTGCCTCGCAAGCTGATCGAACGTCACCTGCACACGACCGCAGAAAAAATGGTCGATTATTGGCGCATGTCAGCGCTCGGCGGTGTTTTAAGCGGCACCATTGGAGTGCAGGGGCACTATGCGAACGGGATTGCGGCGTTGTTTATCGCGTGCGGCCAGGATGCGGCCTGCGTATCGGAGGCGGCGGTGGGGGTGACACGGTTCGAGGTCGGCGCTGACGGAGAACTTTATGCGGCGGTGACCTTGCCTAATCTCATCGTGGGCACGGTGGGGGGCGGGACTGGGCTGCCGAGCCAGCAGGCATGTTTGAAGATACTCGGCCTGGCGGGAGCGGGGCAGGCACGGGCGTTTGCAGAAGTGTGCGCGGCGCTGGCCTTGGCGGGGGAGTTGTCGATCATCGCGGCGTTAAGCGCGGGACAATTCGCCGGTGCGCATGAGCGGTTGGCGCGTGGGAAAAAAGCGGACGTATGAACCGCTGGTGGATTTATCAGCGGGAGCGGTTTCCCTTGGTCGCGCATGGACCGTTGATCGCGGCGTTTAGTGCGTCGGCGGTGAGTTACTCGGCTTTGTTGCGCGGGGCGGATGAACTGCCGAGGTGGGAATCGTATGCCGTCGCGTTTTTGGTGTCGCTGGGGTCGTTTCTGCTGCTGCGGATTGCGGATGAGTTTAAAGACGCGGAGGAGGATGCGAAGTGGCGGCCTTACCGTCCCGTGCCGCGAGGGCTGGTGACCTTGCGTGAGCTAGGCTGGGTCGGCGTGGCGGTAGCTGCGGCCCAACTTATTGCCGTTTCCTTGTTGGGGTGGCAGTTGGCTGGGCTGCTTGTGGTGACGTGGATTTACTTCGGGCTGATGAGCAAAGAATTCTTTGCTCGGAAGTGGCTCAAGGAGCGGCCGGTGGTTTATCTGTTCAGCCACATGGCGATCATGCCGTTGGTGGATTGGTTTGCGACGGGGTGTGATTGGGTGCCGGCAGGTGAGAGCATGCCAGCCGGATTGTTTTGGTTTTTGGCGGCGAGTTTCTGCAACGGCGTGGTGATCGAACTGGGGCGAAAAATTCGTGCTCCGGAGCAGGAAGAAAGGGGCGTGGAGACGTATTCGTTTTTGTGGGGTCGGCCGGTAGCAGTGACCGCATGGCTGGCGGCAATGGCGGCTACGTTGGGGTGCGCGCTGATGGCGGCGGGGCGGATCGGGTTTGTGGCGGAAGTGGCTTGGGTTCTCGGCGGCTTGTGGGTGGGCGCGGCGGTGTTGGGCGGGATTTTCCTGAAGACACTTAAAGGGAAACTGGCGAAGGGCATCGAGGCGGTGGCCGGGATATGGACCTTGGCACTTTATCTGACGCTTGGGGTGGTGCCGCTGGTGGCCCGATGATGGATGAAACTTTCATGAAGACCTTGATCCGAGATACCGATGAGTTTGCCGAGGGCGCGCCGTTGGGTGGCAAGGCCGGGGCGCTGGCTCGGTTGAGTGCGGCGAAGCTGCCGATTCCGGAATGGTTCGTGGTTACACCGATGGCGTATGCGAATGGCGGAGTGTCGGTGGAGCTCGCTTCGGAGATCTCGGTGGCGGCGCGCGAGGTCGCTCCGGAGGCTAGATTTTTTGCGGTGCGTTCGTCGGCGTTGGACGAGGACGGGGCGGAGCATTCGTTTGCCGGACAGCTCGACAGTTTTCTTTTTGTGCCGCCCGAGCAGATACCGGCAAAGGTGGAGGCGGTGTGGCGCTCGGGTTTCAGCGAGCGTATTCTGGCGTATCGGCGCGAGCGCGGGTTGCCGGGCGAGCCGCAGCCGCCGGCGGTGCTCGTGCAGCGAATGATCGACGCGGAGACGGCGGGCGTTGCGTTCAGCGCGGATCCAGTGAGCGGACGGCGCGGGCATGCGGTGGTGTCGGCGGTGTTCGGGTTGGGGTCGGCGCTGGTATCGGGCGAGGCCGATGCGGATACGTTTACGGTGGATCGCGGCGGGCGCGTGGTGACGCGGATGGTGGTCGAGAAACGTAGCGCGCACCGTGCGGCGCCTGGCGATGGTGAGGGAGTGGTGTCGCAACCGGTGGAGGCGGAGCTGGCGGGTCGGGCGACATTGAACGACCCGGAGGCGGCGGAGGTGGCGGCGCTGGCTCGGGCGACGGAGAAGTTTTTTGGACGTCCGCAGGATATCGAATGGGCTCGGGCCGACGGGAAACTCTGGCTACTGCAGTCGCGTCCGATCACGTCGCTGGCGGGGTTGGCCGATCCGGACGGAGAGCTAAACTTGTGGGACAACGCGAATATCGCGGAGAGCTACAGCGGGGTGACGACTCCGCTGACGTTTTCGTTTGCGCGCGGGATTTATGAGGCGGTTTACCGCGAATTTGCGCGGATGATGGGCGTGGGTGCGGCGCGAATTGAAGAGAATCGAGATTTGTTTCCCCGCATGCTCGGGCTGGTCGAGGGGCGGATTTATTACAACCTGATTAGTTGGTATCGGCTGTTGGCGCTGCTGCCGGGGTTTTCGGTGAACCGCGGGTTCATGGAGCAGATGATGGGCGTGAAGGAAGGGTTGCCTGAGGAAGTACTGGCGAAGCTGGTGCCGGTGGGACGATGGGCGAAAGTGAAGGACGGATTTGCGCTGGCGGGGGCGTGTCTCGGGCTGGTGAAGAATCACTTCACGCTGCCGGGGCAGATTGAGCGGTTTTATGAGCGGCTTAACCACGCGCTGCGGCCGTGCGAGCCGACCTTGGAGACGATGCGACCGGATGAACTGGCGGCGCATTTTCGCGATCTGGAGCGGCAGTTGTTACTCAAGTGGGACGCTCCGCTGGTGAATGATTTTTTCGCGATGATCTTTTACGGCGTGGCGCGGAAGCTTACAGCGAAGTGGTGCGGGGACGCCGACGGCACGCTGCAGAACGATCTGTTGTGCGGCGAAGGCGGGATGATCAGCGCGGAGCCGGCCAAGCGGGTGCGCGAACTGGCGGCGTTGGTGGCGGGCGATGCGAGTGCGGCGGCGGTGTTGTGCGAAGGGACGCGGGTGCAAATCGAACGCTGGTTGGAAACCGTGCCGGTGTTTCGCGCCGCGTATGAGGCATACATCGAAAAGTTCGGCGACCGGTGTCTGGAGGAACTGAAGCTGGAAAGCATGACGCTTCACGACGAGCCGCTGACGCTGTTGCGGTCGGTGGGACAGTTCGCACGGAGGTTTGGGGTGTGCGGGCTTGCCGATGCTGGCATGGAGGGGAAGTTACGCGCGGCGGCGGAGCTGCGCGCGGCTGAGGCACTGGCGGGGCAGGGGTTGAGGCGGGTGATTTTCAGGTGGGTGTTGAAGCATTGCCGGGCGCGGGTGCGGGACCGTGAAAACCTGCGGTTTGAGCGGACGCGCTTGTTTGGCCGGGTGCGGAGAATCTATGTCGAGCTGGGCAAGCGAATGCAGGCGATGGGGCGCTTGGCCGAACCACGCGACGTGTTTTATCTTACGGTCGAAGAGGCCTTGGGCTTCGTCGAGGGCACGGCGGCGACGACCGATTTGGCGGGGCTTACGGCGTTGCGTAAACGGGAGTTTTCGGCGTTTCGGGAAAAGGCGGGGCCAGCGGACCGGTTTGCCACGCGCGGGGCGGTTTACCTAGGGAATGCTTTTAAGGCGACGCAGGCGGCGGTGGTGCCGACGGGCGATGCGTTGAAGGGCATAGGGTGTTGTCCGGGAGTGGTGCGAGCCAGGGCGCGGGTGATCATTGATCCGCGCAATGCGGTGATTGAGTCGGGTGAAATCCTGGTGGCGCCGAGGACAGATCCGGGCTGGATCATGCTTTTTCCGTCGGCGGCGGGGCTGCTGGTGGAGCATGGGAGTTTGCTTTCGCATTCGGCGATTGTGGCCCGGGAGATGGGGATTCCTGCAATCGTGTCGATCAGTGGCGTGACGGCTTGGGTGAAGACAGGGGAATGGCTGGAGATGGACGGGGCGACGGGGGTGGTGCGCAAGGTTCCTGAGAAGGAGATTTTAACCACTAATGAACACTCATGAGCCCTAATTCGGATATACGGACGGTAAGCACGGAGGCGGCGGCGCGGGCGGATTTTTCACGGATTCGTTATGCGCAGGTGTGGGAGGATGCGGATATTCTGGTGGAGGCGCTGGACGTTCGGCCTACGGATACGGTGGTCTCGATTTCGTCGGCGGGGGACAATGCGCTGGCGTTGCTCGGAGCGGGGGCGGAGCGGGTGGTAGCGCTGGATTTGAATCCGTCGCAACTGGCGTGTTTGGAATTGCGGGTGGCGGCTTATCGCGAGTTGTCGCACGCGGAGTTGCTGGTGCTGATGGGGTCGAGATCTGGCACGAAGGAAGCGAGAGCGGCGCTGTATGCACGGTGCCGCCACCGGCTTTCCACCGAGGTGTGCTCGTTTTGGGACGGGCAGCCGGAGTCGGTTGCGGGCGGGATCGGCGCGCCGGGGAAGTTTGAGAATTACTTTCGCTTGTTTCGCACGCGGGTGCTGCCGTTGGTGCACGGGAGGAAAACGATCCAGTCGTTGTTGAGCGGAGGAACGCCGGCGGAGCGCGAGCGGTTCTACGAAGAGCGGTGGAATACGTGGCGGTGGCGGCTGCTGTTCAAAGTGTTTTTCTCGCGGTTTATGATGGGGCGTTTGGGCCGTGATCCGGCGTTTTTCAAATATGTGGAAGGCTCGGTGGCCGACCGGATTTTGCAGCGAACCAGGCACGCGTTGGTGGCGCTTAATCCGGCGGAGAATCCGTATCTGCACTGGATTCTCACCGGCACGCACGGCGAGGCGTTGCCGTGGGCCTTGCGGGCGGAGAATTTTGGAAAAATCCGGTCGCGGCTGGACCGTCTGGAGTGGCACGAACTGACGCTGGAAGCGTTTCTGGAGCGCGAGCGGGTGGCGGGTGGTGCCAAGCGGGTGCTGAAGTTCAATCTGTCGGATATTTTTGAATATATGTCGGAGGAGAATACGGCGGCTATCTTGGCCTCGCTGGCGGATGCGAGCGCGCCGGGGGGGCGGTTGGCGTATTGGAACATGTTGGCGCCGCGGAGCCGACCGGAGTCGTTGGCGGGGCGCTTGCTGCCGAGGGAGGAGGTGGCGCGTGCGTTGTTCGCGCAGGACAAAGCCTTTTTCTACAGCGCGTTTATGGTGGAGGAAGTGAGGTGAGTGCGTTGGCGGGAATCGCCGTCGTGCTCGGGTCGCTGGGCGGGCTGCTGCTGGCCGTCAAGGCAGCGCAGATGCGGGGTTTGTTCGGTGCGGAGGAGGCGCGCAAGGCGGTGCATGTCGGGATGGGTGTGATTTGTCTGACCTTTCCGGTGTTGTTTGGGGCCAAGGTGTGGCCGGTGTGGGCGTTGGCGGGATTGGCGGTGGTGGCGCTCGGGGCTTTGCGGGTGGTGCCGGTGTTGAGGCGGGAGATCGGGGGTGTGCTGCACGACGTGAAACGCACGTCGCTCGGTGAACTGTATTTCCCGGTGGGCGTGGCGGTGGTGTTCGCGCTTGCGCAGGGGGATGCGCTGACCTTCGGCGTGCCGGTGGCGTTGCTTGCCTTTGCCGACGCGGCTGGGGCTCTGGTGGGCAAGCGCTGGGGGCGACGTTTTTATGAAACGCTCGAAGGGAGGAAAAGCGTGGAAGGTTCGCTGGCGGTGGGTGTGACTGCGTGGGCGTGCGTGGCGGTGCCGTTGTTGCTGACGGGACATGGCTGGCTCGCGAGTGCGTTGATC
This sequence comes from Opitutaceae bacterium, assembly GCA_027485045.1. Taxonomy (GTDB): domain Bacteria; phylum Verrucomicrobiota; class Verrucomicrobiia; order Opitutales; family Opitutaceae; genus IMCC26134_A. The sequence goes on from JAIXRU010000124.1 coordinate 23,105, forward strand.
GGCGCGATCATCGGCGTCTTCGCAATGATGGTGGAGGCGATCTCGTGGCGGGGGCTGGACAACGTGTTTCTTCCGCTGGCGGCGTTTGCGCAGCTGGCGATTTATCCCGGGCTGCCGCTGGAGTCTTTGGTCACGCGACTGGCGGTCTTGGTTGGTATCACCGTGGCGGCGTGGGTGTGGAGGCGTGGACGGGTGGTGGATGACAGTGCGCGGTTGGGAGGTGCGCTGGCGCTGTTTTTTTTCTGGTCGGTGGGCGGGTGGGCGTGGCTGATCGCTCCGGTGGTGTTGATATCGAGTTATGTGCGCCTGATGCCGGCGGGGCCGGGCGGCGTGCCTCGGCATAATCTGGTGGCGGTGATTTGCGTGGGATCGGCGGGGCTGGTGTGGGCGGTGGCGCAGGCGTTCGCACCGGGGGCGCAGCCTTGGTTGTGGTGGTTCACGCTGGGCGTGGCGGCGCATCAGGCGGTGATTGCGACGGTGCGGTATTCGCAGGGACGTCCGGAGTGGTCGCGTGCGGCGTGGTGGGCGGCGGGGACGGCGCAGGCGGTCGTGTTGCAGGGCGCGGCGTTCGCGTTACTGGATCGCGGGCGCACGGTGTCGGGCGTGGAGTTGATGGTGGGTCTGGCGTGCGTGGCGGTGGCGACGGCGGGC
>JAIXRU010000229.1 GCA_027485045.1 Opitutaceae bacterium
AAACAGGAGTTTTGGGGTAACTAAGAAAGCAAATGCCCGGTCGCTTAGGGGTAGGCGACCGGGCAACTTATTTTTACTGATTCGGCGAAAATGCCACCGAAAATCCCATTAAGCGGATTTAAACTTGGGAGTAGCTCTCATCTAATTTTTCAAATCAGGCGATACGATGTGAGGCGGCTTGGGCGCGCAGACACTGTTAAGTGATCAGCGGACTTTAACGCATTGCTCTGCGTCATGGCTTTCTCGGTCCGATTAAGGCCGGTGGACTTTTGGCTTATCGAGTTTGGGTCCGCGTGTCAGGAGCAGGCCGCCTTGGTCTGCTCCGCGAGCATTTTGACCGCGCGTTCGACCGAGCGGCGCACGCCCTTGTCCATCCGGTCGATGAAGAGGGTGCCATTCAGGTGATCGACCTCGTGCTGGATGCAGCGCCCGAAAAGGCCGTTGCAGGTCAAAGTGTGGGGCGTGCCCTGAGCGTCCTGAAAGGTCACGCGAATGAGATCTGAGCGGGTGATGTCCCCTCGGATTTCTGGAAACGATAGGCAGCCCTCTTCGTAACTGGTTTTTTCGGACGGCAGGATTTCAACCTTGGGGTTGGCCAAAACCATGGGCATGATCAGTTCCAGCGGTGGTTGCGCACCGTCCAGTTCCCACTGGAAATCCCGGTCGGCCTCACGAAGGTCCACCACGCAGAGCTGAAGGGCGTGGCCGATCTGCTGGGCGGCAAGGCCGATGCCGCGCGCTGCGTGCATGGTGGCGATCATATCGGCCGCTAGTTTTACGAGGCCGGGGCCGAAATTCGCCACCGTTTCGCCTTTTTGGCGAAGTACGGGAGCATTGTAGTGAACAATCACGAGCGACATGGGTCGGTAGAGAAGCATTAATGTCGAAGGGCCGGGAAAGCGTGTATTTGCCACCGCGCCCCGCAAACCAATACTCACGCAGCCATGATCCCCAACGACGAAACTTCGCGCCGTGCCCCGACTTTCGGTGCGGGGTTGGGCCTGGCCTTGGGGCTGGTTTTGCTGCTCGTGGCCTGGGCGGTGCCGGTCCACCTGCGTTCACTCGCACCCGCGCTTTTGGCCCAGGCCGGCGCGGAGACCCCGGCGCTGGCCGACCTTGGCGAAGCCCGGCTGGACGCCGCCCAGCCCGGCCCCGCCGCCTTGCTTCTGGCGGGCTCTCGTGCGGCGGGACTAGACGGGGCCGAGACGGCGCGTTTGCAAAACTCGCTGCAAGCCTTCGCGAAACGCGAACCCGCCCTCATGCCTTGGGGCGGCGAAGATCCCTTTCTGCTTCCGCTGACCCGACAGCCCGCCGCCCGCGCCGCCGCCGCTCGGGGCGAGAGCGTTCCGGTGTTGCGGTTTTTTGTCACCGCCGAGGCGCGAGCCTCCCTGCGGGATTTTCTTGGTGGCTCCCGCAGCGCGGCGGTGCGCGACACCTTGGAGTTGTTGAAACTTAAAAACACCGGCCGTTTCGTTCCTGCCACCCAGCCCGGCGGGCAAACGTTTGACGCCCTCGGCCTGCTGCTCGCGCTTTTACAACAAGGCGAACACCTGACGCCTGGCCTGGCTAAAATCTGGCGTGAAGAGACCCGTGCCGCTCTTGCCCGTGGCGAAATTGGCCCACCGCTTGAGGGCCTGCTGATGGAGCTTCTCGCGCTGGGCCGCCGCCTCGATTGGCGCCAGCTCACCGCCGTGGCCGCCCTGGTGGATACCCGCGCGAGCTGGACCGAGCTCGGCCGACTCGCCCGCGCCGGCGGCGAGGCCTTCGATCTGACGCTCGCCGCAGCGATGGTGGACAACTCCGCCGAACGCGTGATCGGCTTTCGTCTTCGCCATCCCGACGACCCCGACGCCGATCTGCGGCTAGCCTTGCTAAATGGGCAGGGAGCAGTCCGCCTCCTGCTGGCGCGCGGAGTGCCGGTTAACCGGCAAAACGCCCCCGCGCCGGGACCCTTGGTCGGCCTAACGCTCCGCCACCCCGGTTGGGCGCTCGCCTTGCGCTTCGCCCTTTGTGTGGGAGGCGCCTACCTCGTCTTGCGCACGCTCGACCGCGGCTTGCGCGTCGCCGCCCCCGCCCCGGGCCCCGGCACGAAAGACGCCTCGATGTTTCACATCCGCAGCGGCGTGCTCGCGCTGGTTGCCACCGGAGCCTTTATTCTCGCCACTGAACCTTACCTGGGTCGTTCCGCCCCTCCCCGCATCGAGGGACTCACCCTTGCCATGCCGGTGCTGGGTAATCTCACCGACCCCGCCACGCTTAAAACCATCGTTCCCTCTTTTGCCATGGACCTACATTCCCTCCTCGCCATCGCGCTCTTCGGCGCACTCCAGATCAGCATGTATCTGATCTGCCTCGCCAAGATCCGCTCGCTCGACGCGCTCGACCTGCCGCCCCTCGTCAAACTCCGCCTGATGGAGAACGAGGAGAATCTCTTCGACGGCGGGCTCTACTTGGGTATCGGCGGAACCGCTACCGCCCTGGTGTTTCAAGTGCTCGGCCTCATTGAGCCCAACTTGCTCGCGGCCTATTCGTCCAACCTCCTCGGCATCACGTGCGTGGCCCTGATTAAAATCCGCCACGTGCGTCCGTTTAAAACCCGCCTCATCCTCGCCGCCCAAGAGGCCATCGTCGCCGGCGGCGATCCCGGCAAGGCCCGCTAAACCGCGCCCGCTCCGGCCATGAACAAGACCCTTCTGCTCATCCTGTGCGACTTCCTGCTGCTGAGCCTGCTCGCGCTCACCCGTTGGGAAGACGCCCGGCCCGCCCCGCCGGCCTCGGCCCGCCCGGCCCCGGCCGCCACCGCGCGCCCCGGCGCGGTCACACCCGAGCAGGATCTCGTCGCCGTCATGCAGCTCTCGCTCGCCGATGAGCAAACCCGGCGTGATGATCTCGCCCAAAATCTGGCTCGCACCGAGACCGCCCGCGCCGAGACCGAGCAGGCGCGTGCCCTCCTCGCCCAGAATCTCGCGCGAAGCGAAAAAACCGCCGCCCAGCTCGATGCCACCCTTGCCGCCACCCGGCTCAACGCCGAGGCCGAGCGCGCCCGTAACGAGGAACTCGCCCGCGAACTCGCCGCCCGGGAGGCCGAGGCCAAGCGTCGCGAGGCCGAGCTTGCCCGCGTCTCCACCGCCGAGGCCACCGCCCGCGCCCGGGTCGAAGAACTCGCGGTCACCGTGGGTGTGGCGGAGCGTGAGAAACAAATCCTCCAGACCCAAACTGAAACCCTGCGCGCCGCCGTCGAAGCCGAGCGAGCCGACCGCCAGCGCGTCCAGCAAACCACCACCGAACTCGCCGCCGGAGTGGGCCAGATCGCGGCGCAAACCGGCGCGCTTGCCAAAGAGATCCGCGAAGCTCGTCCCATAAACGCCAATACACTTTTTAACGACTTCCTGTCCCGCCGCGTGAAGGCCCGCTTCGCCGCTTCCCGCACCACCTTTCTGGGTCCGGTGACTCGCGATCCGGAGAGCCGCACGCTGCTCGCCAGCGACGGGAAAAACACGGTCGCCCTCCTCCATATCGACGACACCCCCTTCGATCTCCGCGCCCCCGCCCAGCAGCCCGATTGGAACCGCCTCGTGCTTACCCTTTCTCGCGATTCCGGGGATGTGCGCCCCGCCCGCCTCGAATTCGCCTCCCTCGACCCCCGTTTGGTCGTGGTGCCGCTTGCCCCCGCCGAAGCCGCCCGCCTCGGCGGCGAGCCCTACCTGCTCGCCCTTGAGCCCTTTAAGTTTCCCGAGGCCGTGCTGATCAGCGCCGGCGGAGCGGGCTACGGCGAGCTCCCCTTCAAGCTCGACCCTAAGAACCCGGGTTACGTCAGAGTGGACAACCGGCTCGTGCGTCGGCTTTTTGGCGACTTTTCCCCCTCTCGGGGCGATCTCGTGTTGAGCAAAACCGGCGAACTCCTCGGTCTCATGGTTAGCGCCGACTCCTGCGTATTGATCAATAATTTCCTGCCCCAGCGCGCGTTGCCCCTGGGCGATGATCTTTCCGCCACGCCCACCGGCACCGTGCTCGACGCGGTGGTCAAACGTTACCAACTCCTGCCCCTGGGCTTGAAATGAGCGCCGAACCGCGCGCTGCCGTCGCTCCCGACCTGCTCTGGATCGTCACCACTCAATGGCGGGCCCAGGCCTGCGGCTACGCCGGCGATCCGAATGCCCGCACCCCTGCGCTGGACGCGCTCGCCGCTGATCCGGCCACGATAAACTACGTCCAGGCCGTCACGCCCCATCCCTTTGGTCCTTTCGCGCGCGCCGCTCTCCTCACCGGCCTGCCTTCACCCGAAAACGGGGTGCGCGACTACTGGGACGCGTTGCCTGGGCAGGCCCGCACCGTGGCCCATGACCTGGGAGCGCGCGGATACACGACGGCGTTTTTCGGCAAATGGGGTGTCGGTGTTCGCGACCGCTCCGCCCCGTTGGTCGGCCCGGCGGCGGCGGAAACCCTCGTGCTCCCGCCCGCGCGCGGCGGCTTCGCCCGCTGGGTGGGTTTTGAAGGAGGTTTCCAGCTCAACGATCCCTGGTTGCATGGCGACGGCATTGGCGACGGCGTCACTCCGGAGCGGATACAAGGCTACCAGAGCGATGTGCTTGCCGCCCGGGCGGCGGACTGGCTCGCGAGCCCGGTCCCCGGTCCCCGTTTCACCTTGGTCAGTCTGGAGGCACCTCACCCGCCCTACGCCGCCGCGACGCCGGCCGGCGGTTTCACGCTACGACCGGAAGAGGTGATCCTGCCGGCAAACGTGCCGCAGGGAGGGGAAATCGAGGCGCAGGCTCGCCGCGATCTGGCCGGGTACTACGCGCACCTCGCCGCCACGGATGCGGCCATCGGACGTCTGCTGGCGCGCGTGCCGCGCTCGACCATCGTGGTTTTTACCTCGGTGCACGGAGACATGCACGGTGCGCACGGACTTTTTCGCAAAGGCTGGCCCCACGAAGAAAGCATTCGCGTGCCCTTGCTGGTGCGCGGTGCGGTAGAGCAGGGAGCAGGGAGCGGGGCGCGAGTAGCCAGAAAATCGGACGAGGCGGTATCGCTGTTGGATTTATCCGCCATGGCCCGGGCGTGGAGTGGGGGCCGCCCGTGGCTTTGTACCCGCGACCGGGCGGAGATTTCCATGCCCTGCGTGGTGGCCCTGCCCCATCAATGCGACCGCGTCTGGCACGGTTGGCGGAGCGCGACGGAGAAACGCATCTGGAGCGAGGGAGGCGTCGAATGGCCGCTTTCTGAAAAACTGAGTTAGTCGGGATGGGGCGCGACTCGAGCCCGTGATCGCCTAAAGGGTGCCGTTAGCGCAACTCTGGAAAGCGCGGCTTGCTCTCCCTTGCGCAGCCTCTTCATCGTGGCCGTTTACGACATGCAAAAGACCTCCGACATCAACGTCGTCGAGACCAAGCCGCTCCCGACTCCTGCCCAGTTGCTCGCCGAGCTGCCCAAAACCGAGACGCAGGCCGACTTCATCACCGCCGCACGGCAGGAGATTCAGCGTATCATCTTCACCGATGAGCGCCGCTTCCTCTTGGTGATCGGGCCGTGTTCGATTCATGACGTCGAGGCGGGGCGCGACTACGCCCGGCGGCTGGCCGCCTTGGCCCGCGAAGTCTCCGACCGCGTCATGGTGGTGATGCGGGTGTATTTTGAGAAACCCCGCACCACGGTCGGTTGGAAGGGCTTGGTCATGGATCCGCACTTGGACGGCTCAAACGACATTCCCGCCGGTTTACGGCTCGGGCGAGCGTTTTTGCGCGAGGTGCTGGATCTTGGTCTACCGACCGCAACGGAATTTCTCGATCCCATCACGCCGCAATATATCGCTGATCTCGTGTGCTGGGGTGCCATCGGTGCGCGCACCACGGAATCCCAGACCCACCGCCAGCTCGCCTCCGGACTGTCGATGCCTATCGGCTTCAAAAACGGCACCGACGGCGGACTCACCGTCGCGATCAATGCGATCAAGGCGGCCAGCCAGCCCCAGACTTTCCTCGGTATCGGCCTGGATGCCGCCGCCGCCTCGGTGCGCACCAAGGGCAATCGCGATTGCCACCTCGTGCTGCGCGGCGGGGCCAAGGGGCCGAACTTCTCCTCCGCCCACATCGCCGAATCGGAACAACTTTTGCAAAAGGCGGGCTTGCCGCCCTCTATCTTGGTGGATGCGTCGCACGATAATTCGTCGAAAAAGCCCGAGCTTCAACCTGACGTCGTCCGGGCGCTGATCGGACAGATTCAAGCCGGTAACACCTCGATCATGGGTGCCATGGTGGAGAGTAATCTTCACGCCGGTAATCAGTCCTTCCCCCAGCCCAAGGATGCGCTCAAATATGGTTTGAGCATCACCGACGGCTGCATCGATTGGGCGACCACGGAGAAACTGGTGCGCGAGCTGCACGCCGGTCTGGCGCATCGCTTTGGTTGATGTAGATGGCAGGCTGGGTGGCTCCGCGGTCGCGCCGGCCTTGGCGAAGACGGCGTGTTTATTGGCTTAGGGCCACCCCGTCCTTGCGCCGGGGCTAGTTTGCCTTGTGCTGGGGTTTTCCCATGAGCACGAACATCACACCCATTCGCGTCGCTGTCACCGGTGCCGCTGGTCAGATCGGCTACTCCCTCCTCTTCCGCATCGCTTCCGGCGCGATGTTCGGCCCCGACCGCCCCGTCATCCTGCAACTCATCGAGGCTCCTTTTGAGAAAGCGATGAAAGCGCTCGAAGGCGTGGCCATGGAGCTCGACGACTGCGCATTTCCTCTACTCAAGGGCATCGTCATGACCGACCAGCCCGAAATCGGTTTCAAGGACGCCAACTGGTCCCTGCTCATCGGAGCCAAGCCCCGCGGCCCGGGCATGGAGCGCGCCGACCTGCTGAAGGACAACGGCAAGATCTTCGTCGGTCAGGGCCAGATCATCGACCGCGTCGCGGCTGACGACGCCCGCATCGCCGTGGTGGGCAACCCCGCCAACACCAACTGTATGATCGCCGCTTCCCAGGCCAAGCGACTCACCCCGGACCGCTTTACCGCGATGGTGCGCCTCGATCAAAATCGCGCCCAGACCCAACTCGCTAAAAAAGCCAGCGCGGACCTGACCACGGTGAAGGACATTTTTATCTACGGTAACCACAGCCCGACCATGTTCCCCGCTTTCGCTCACGCCACCATTGGCGGCCAGAAGGCGACGGATGTGATCAGCGACCACGAATGGCTGAAGGGCCCCTTCCTGGAGACGGTGGGTAAACGCGGCGCGGCGATCATCGCCGCCCGCGGCGCTTCCTCGGCCGCCTCGGCCGCAAACGCGCTCACCGATCACGTGCGCGACTTGATGACTCCCGGAAAGATCCACTCCGTCGCGGTGAAGAGCGAAGGACTCTATGGCTTCGATCCCAAAGTCTGGGCCGGCATGCCGGTGCGCACCACCACGCCCGGCAGCTACGAAATCATCACCGGCTACGAAATGTGCGAATTTGCCAAGGAGAAGATCGCTCTCACCAACAAGGAGCTGGTGGACGAGCGCGCCTTTGTCGCAGACCAGATCGGTGGTTAAAATCGCCCAGCGCCGACAGTCGTTCCGCGACTAGCCCAAAGTACAAACCCGCCGCCTTTGCGCGGCGGTTTTTTTATGCTTCCGCGTCCCGCCGGAAACGCACTCCCTAGTGAACGCATGCTAACCTCCGCCCAGATCGCCGCCGCCCTGCCTGATTCTGCCCGCGTCGCCATCGACGGGTTGCCGTTTACGAAAATCGCCTCCGGCAAGGTGCGCGAGATTTTCGATCTGGGCGACGCCTTGCTCTTGGTTGCGACCGACCGTCTCTCCGCTTTTGACGTGATTTTGCCCGACGGTATCCCGGGCAAAGGTATTTTGCTCACGCAGATGAGCCACTGGTGGTTTGCCCGCACCACCGGTCTGATCGAAAACCACCTGTTGCCCGATCAAGAGGGTGAATTTGCCCGGCGCGGCATCACCGATCGCGATCTCCAGTTGCGCTCCATGATCGTGCGCAAGCTCAAGCCGCTGGCTATTGAGTGCGTGGTGCGCGGTTACCTCGTGGGCAGCGGCTGGTCCGCCTACCAAAAAACGCGCGTGGTCTGCGGACACCGTTTGCCTGCCGGTCTGCGTCAGGCGGACCGTCTGCCCGCGCCGCTTTTTACCCCCACGACCAAGGCGCCCAAAGGCGAGCACGACGCCCCCATCGACGACGCCCAAGGTGCAGCCATCGTCGGCGCGGCGCTTTACGAAAAAGTGAAGGCCGCCAGCCTCGCACTCTACGCCTATGGGCACGACACCGCCGCCCGCGCCGGTATGATTCTGGCCGATACCAAGTTCGAGTTTGGCACCGACGCCGCCGGTAATCTGGTGCTGATCGATGAGGTCCTCACGCCCGACTCCTCGCGTTATTGGCCGGCCGATGGCTACCGTCCCGATTGTTCGCCACCGAGCTACGACAAGCAGTTCGTGCGCGATCATTTGCTGGCGGTTAAATGGAATCAACAGCCCCCGGCCCCCGTTTTGCCTGCCGAGGTGATCAGCCGCACCCGCGACAAATACCAGCAAGCCCTGCGCAACTTGCTCGGTTGAGCGGGTAGCTGTAGGGCGAGGTCGCCGCACCCCGCCTTACACGCTCAGAATTTTTAGGCCCGGCCGCGCGGCCAGGGGCCGGTGATGGCGAGGGTGTAGCCGGGTTTCTGCACGTTGACGAAGAGGGTCGAGCCATCGGGCGAGAAACAGGCGCCGGCCAGCTCGCGGCCGCTGACCGGGTTTTGCCCGATCACGTAGAACTCGCCCTTGGGCGTCACACCGACGAGGCGGCACACTCCGTTGGTATCTTCGCAAAGAATCAGATCGCCCCACGGTGCGATGCACAGGTTGTCCGCGTTGCTGACCAGAGTGGAGTCGTTGGGCTCGACGAAGAGCTCGATCGTGCCCGGGGCCTCGGTCTCGCGGGCGGTGCCTTCATAGGGGCTGGGGCGGTAGCGGAAAATCTGGCCGAGCTTGGCCTTGCCGCCGTTGGTCATGGCGAACCAGGCGGCGTCTTCGCCCCACCAGGCGCCTTCGCCGCGCGCGAACAGGGCGGCTCCGGCGGCAAAGCCGCGCATCCGAAGATCATGACGAGGGCTTTCCACGTCATCCATATCCACCCAGTCGGCGGCGAGCGCACGACCGACCGGGAAACTGTTGGCATCCCAGTTGCGCGTGTCGGCCCCGAATTTATCGCGCAGCTTCAGGGCTTGCAGACGACCGCCGGCGGCGAGTTTGCCCGGCACGGTGGGCAGGAAACGGTAGAGCAGGCCGTCGCCGATGTCTTCGGTCTCGTAAACTGCGCCGCTGGTCGGGTGCACGCAAATGGCCTCATGCCGGAAGCGGCCCATGGCCTTGAGCGCGACCGGAGTGGAGAGGCTGATCTCGGCGCTCGGTGTGACCTCAAAGTTAAAACCGTGCGGCTGCTCCGCGTTGGTCTCGGGGAGGTCGTTCACCTCTTCGCAAGTTATCCAGGTGCCCCAAGGCGTGACTCCACCGGCGCAGTTGCGCACGGTGCCCGCTAGGCTGAGGTAATGGCGTTCGAGGCGGCGCGAGGACGGATCGTAGACCAAGGTGGTGGTGCCGCCGAGGTTGGGCAGCACGCCGTGGCCGTAGTCGTAAAATTTAGAGCGGTCGATTTTGCCCAGTCGGGATTTGTCCTTGGCGAAAGCCGACCCGTCGGTCCAGGCGCTTTCGAGTTCGTGGTTGCGCACGAGCAGCACGCGCCCGGCGGGACCGGCAAAGGCGGCCATGCCATCGTGCATGCCGGGGACGAGCAGGCCGTCGTCCATTTCCTGCCCGCGTTCGGAGAATTTTACGTAAGAAAAGCCAGCTGGGAGCTCGAAGAGTCCGGCCGGGTCGCGCTGCAAGGGGCCAAAACCCAGGCGGGCGGCACCTCGCTGGGCGAGTTCGGCGGAGGCGGCGGCGAGCGGGTGGCTGGTCAGGGCGCGCAGGCCGATAAAGCCTGCGGTATAAAGTCCGGCGGAGAGGAGGAAATCACGACGCGTATGCATGTTGGAGTATCAAACCGAACGCCCGGCCCGCACAAGGCAGGCCGGGCGACAAACAGGTTACATTAAGCCTGCCGCGCGACTCAGACGTGGCTTACCAAATCGGAGACGGGGAAACGCACCTTGCCTGCGGTGGCGTATTTGTCATCCGCCGCGCGGTAGCCCGCCGCACAGGCTACAACGGTGGCAAACTCCGTGTCTTTCAGGCCCAGAACCTCGTCATAGGCGGCCGGGCTGATGCCTTCCATCGGGCAGGCGTCCACGCCGAGCAGGGCGGCGGCGGCCATAAACTGGCCAAGGGCGATGTAGATTTGTTTGGTCGCCCAGGCGTCGAGTTGGCCGGCGGCGGTGATGTTGGCCAGAAAGCCCGTCATCATGCCGCGGTAGGGCGCGAGCGCCTCGACCGTGCCGCCGCGCAGCTCGACCTGGCGCGCGAGAAACTTATCCACATAGGCCGCGTCCACGCCCTTGCGGACGGCGAAGACCACATGGTGCGAGCAATCGGTCACCTGGGCTTGGTTCCAGGATAAGGGCAGTAGTTTGGCCTTCACCGCCGGATCGGTGATGACGATGAAGCGCCAAGGCTGGAGGCCGAAGGACGAAGGCGAGACGACCAACGCGTGTTCCAGCGCGGCCCAGGTGGCGGCGGGGATTTCTTTCGAGGAATCGAATTTTTTCGTGGCGTAGCGCCAGTCCAGTGCGGCGGTGAGTTGGGTGGTGTCGATGGGTGTCATGCGAGAAAAATGTAAGGGAAGCGTGGGTGTGCAGTGTTTAAAATTAAACCGCGAGGAAGGGATAATCGGTGTAGCCGGCGCGCGAGGCCGGGACGTAAAAGGTCGAGGGGTTGGGCTGGTTGAGCGGCGCGTTGATCAGGAAGCGCAGGGGCAAATCCGGGTTGGCCAGGAAGGGCACACCGTAGGCGATGGCGTCGGCCGTATGTTCGCGGATCGCGGCTTCGCCGGCATCGCGGGTGAAGCCGCCGTTGCGCACCAGCGAGCCGCTGAAGTGTTGTCGCGCTATCGCCGCCAGCTCGTATTCGGCGGGACGATCATAGTGATCGTGGCGGAGTTCGAGAAAGCCGAGTCCGCGTTTTTCGCTCTCGGCGGCGACGTGGGCCACCAGCGCGGCGGGCGCGGAATCCGTCATGTCATTGAACGGCACCAAGGGGGAGATTCGCACACCGATCCGGCCCATGCCGAAGACCGTGGAGGCCGCGTCCACAATTTCGAAGAGCAGGCGCGCGCGGTTGGCGAGGGAGCCGCCGTAGGCATCGGTGCGATCGTTCACGCCGTCGCGCAGAAATTGGTCGATCAAGTAACCGTGCGCTCCGTGGATCTGCACGCCGTCGAAGCCTGCGAGCTGGGCGTTTTCGGCGGCTTTTTTAAACAGGGCCACGATGCCGGGAATCTCTTCGAGGCCGAGCCGGCGCGGCGCGGGGTAGGGGAATTTTCCCTCGGGCGTGTGGATAGTGTCGTTGCCCAGCGGTTTGTCCGAGGATGACACGGGTTGCTTTCCGTGATTGAGCAAGGGGTGGGTGGCCCGGCCGGGATGCCATATTTGCAAATAGATACGCCCACCGGAGGCATGAACCGCATCGGTCACGCGGCGCCAGCCTGCCACGTGAGCGGTGGAGTGTATGCCCGGTTGATGCGACCACGCCTGACCATCGGAACTGACCATGGTGGCCTCGGCGATCAGGAGCCCGGCCGAGGCGCGCTGCCGGTAATAATCGGCCATGAGTTCGCCGGGCACGTTTTCCGCGTCGGCGCGCACGCGGGTAAGCGGCGCGAAAAGCACCCGATTAGGAATCGAGAGTGAGCCGAGTTGGGTGGGGGAGAGGAGTTGCATGTTATTGAGACTTAAAGTGCCTGGTCTTGGCGGGCGGTGTCGGTGAGAATTTCTACAATTTCGTCACGGGTGATGGGTCCAAGCGCATCGATGCTGCGGCCGTCGCCGTAGGTTTTTACCGCGTAGTCCGCGACCCGGACCAACTCTGCCGGGGTGAAGCCGAGCGAGGCCGCCGACTGGCGCAGTCCGTTGGCCGCGAGCCAGTGTTCGAAAGCGGCTACGAAGCCGCTCGCGCACGTCTGCGTATCGCCGGTGAGGCCAAAGAGCCTCTGGCCGAGTTGGGCGAAGCGTTCGGTCGCGCGTCCATGCGCAAGCAGCCAGCGGAAATAGGCCGGGTAGATCGTCGCCAAGCCGCGTCCGTGGGCCAGTTCCGGCCGAACGCCGCTCATGCTGTGCTCGATGGAGTGCATGGGGAAGCCGCTTTCGAGCCGGCCCGCGCCTTGAAATCCGGAGAGAGCAAGAGTGGATGCCCAGAGCAGGTGCCCGCGCAGGTTTTCATCCCCAAGGGCGGCGAGTTGTTTCGGCAGGGTTTCCAGCACGGTGAGCATGACTCCTTCGCTGTGGCGATCCGCCATCGGTGAGCCGGAGCCACCGAGTAAGTAGTTTTCAAATACGTGGCTGAGGATATCCGACGCACCATCCGCCGTCACCGTGGCGGGCACGGCTACCGTGTAGCGCGGGTTCAGCCAGGATACGCGGGATTTTAGAAAATCGTGGCCAAGCACGGACTTGCCATGGCTGGAGCGCTGGGAAATGACGCTGTAGGGCGTGACCTCGGAAGCGGTCGCCGCGGTGGTTGCGACGCAGGCAAGCGGTAGAGCGGCCTTGAGCTGAAAGGCCTTCGTGCCGCCCAGCGTGAAGGGCCAGATGTCGGTTTCACCCGGGCTTGCAGCCAGAGCCGCGATGGCTTTGGCGGCATCCATCGCGGAGCCTCCGCCGACTGCCACCACGAAATCGCATCCGGCGGCGCGCAGCTCGCTCGTGGCGCGATTTACCGTTTCGGCCTCCGGGTTAGGCTCTATGCCGGCGAAGTGGGTGGTTTTTACCCCTGCGTCTCTCAGGCCCTGCTCGATTTCGGCCAGATAGCCGAGGCGCACAACGGAGCCGGATCCGGTGACGATAAACGCATGCCTTCCGAGTTTAGCGGCTGCGGCCGCGAACAAGGCGCCTTGGTCGTGGCCGAAAATAAGCTGGGTGGGCAGGTGAAGGTTAAAGGAGTTCATCAAGTAAGCAGACGGAGCGCAGGAAGAGGCAGGAAGCAAATCCGTCGAGTGTAACAAGGCGAAAGGTCTGTCGTCGCGACATATTAACGGAACCTCGGCTGGCACCCGCGCGCGTTTCTGATTCAATGCCTAGTTTTTATGTCCGCGACCGTGCCCTCATCCGCTCCAACCGACTGGCAGCTCGTGCTTCGTCTACTCGGACTGGCGTGGCGTTACCGGGGGCGCTGCGTTCAGGTGCTGTTTCTTCAGGCTGTGTTGCTGACGCTGGGCTTGGCCGGACTTTCATTAACCGGTCATGGCATCGACTATATCAAAAACGCGGTCGGAGCTGCGGGTGAGCTTTACGCACCGCCCCCCGTGCTTGAGCTGGGAATCATTCCACCGCCGCCGGCATCGTGGTCGCCGTTCACGGTCGTCGCGGCGGTGGCCTTGGGTATTTTGCTCATGGCGGCGATTCGCGCCTGGTTAAACTACACTTACAGCATCGCGGTAAACCAGCTTGTGCAGCGCCATCTGGTCTTGGATTTGCGCGCCGAACTCTACGCCAAGCTGCAGCGGCTTAGTTTTCGTTTTTATGACGCCAACACGACCGGGTCCATAATCACGCGAGTGACCGGCGATGTTCAGAATGTTCGTATGTTTGTGGACCAGGTTTTGATTCAGAGCCTGATCATGGCCGCGTCGCTCACCGTTTATTTAATCTACATGGTGAGCCTGAGTCCGGGGCTGACCTTGGCGTGCCTGGCCACCACGCCGGCCCTGGCCTTGGTCTCGGTGCTTTTTTCGCAGCATATCCAGCCGCGTTACGCCCAAAACCGGCTGCTTACCGAGGGCCTGATCCAGCGTTTCACTGAATCGATACAGGGCGTGCAAGTGATCAAGGCCTTCGGTCGCCAGCAGGAAGACCAGGAGGCGTTTTCCGTGCGTAATGACGAGGTGCGCGACCAGCAGAGAGGCATCTTTTGGCGGGTGAGCCTTTTTTCGCCCGGCATCGGGTTACTCACGCGAATCAACCTGCTCGTGCTTCTGGGTTATGGCGGGAGCCTGGTCATACGGGGTGAGTTGCCGCTTGGAGCCGGACTGGTGGTGTTCGCCGGTTTGTTGGAACAGTTTTCCGGGCAGGTTAACCAGCTCGCCACGATCGTGAACAGTGCCCAGCAATCGCTGGTCGCCTCGCGGCGTGTATTCGAAATCCTGGACGCGCCGGTTGAGGTGACGGACGCCGCTGATGCTCTTCCCTGTCCGACGCTTCGCGGCGAGGTGCGCTTCGAGCGTGTCAGTTTCGCCTACAAGGTTCCCGCTGAAACCACATCCTTCGTGCTCCAGGATATAGACCTGCATATCCCGGCCGGCGCGTGTGTGGCCATTCTCGGAGCCACGGGCGCGGGCAAGAGCGCGTTGATGAGTCTGGTGCCGAGGTTTTTCGATCCGCAGGAGGGACGGGTATTGCTGGATGGAGTCGATGCCCGTCGATACCGGGTGGACGATCTGCGACGCCGTATCGGCATCGTGTTTCAGGAGAGTTTTCTTTTTTCCAACACCATCGCCGCCAACCTCGCTTTTGGCCATCCCGAGGCCACCGAGGCGCAAATCGAGCGCGCGGCCCGCATCGCCCAAGCCCACGATTTTATCACCGCATTGCCGCAGGGATACGCCACCGTGCTGGGTGAAGGCGGCAACACCCTCTCCGGCGGGCAACGGCAACGCCTCGCGCTGGCCCGTGCGCTCTTGCTGGAGCCATCCATCCTCTTGCTCGATGATCCGACCGCCGCGATCGATGCGCAGACCGAGCACGAGATTTTCAGCGCCATGGAGAGCGCGATGCGTGATCGAACCACGTTCATCGTCGCGCACCGGGTGGGCACCTTGCGCCGCGCCGATTTCATCATCGTTATGGAGTTTGGTCGCATCGTGCAGCGAGGCACGCACGCGGAGCTTCTCCGTGCGCCCGGGCCCTATCGGCGTATTGCGGACCTGCAACTGGTGGATAATCGCGAATTGGATCAGGAATTCGCATGAAGCCGACCTCGAAACAGGAGCCTGCCAGCGCGGCGGATACTAGCCGCGTCGCACCTTTGACGGTAGTTTCCCGGCCTCAGGATGACGCCGAAGAAGTGACGCAACGGCCGCTGGAGTGGAGCCTCCTGCGACGTATTTTCGACTACACCCAGCCCTGGTCCGGTCGTAGAAATGCGCTTATTGTGCTCACGGTGGTGCGCGCGATCCAGCTCAACGGCCTGACCTGGCTTTTCAGCAAGGCCATTGCCGGGCCCATCACGGGGGGCGATCTGCATGCCCTGTGGCTGGATGTGTTGGCCTACGCCGTGCTCGCCTTGGTCACCGAGGGGCTTTTCCACTTTCGCATGCGTTATGCGCAGGAGCTGGGTGAACAAGTCGTGCACCGGCTGCGGGCGGATCTATTCGCCAGCGTGCAGCGTCAGCCGATGGCGTTTTTTCACCAAACCAAGCTTGGGCGCATCTTGGGACGCATGACTTCGGATATCGAGTCGCTGCGAGTCGGCATACAGGAGGTTTTTTTCGTTTCCATCGTTCAGTTGGGGCAGATGGCCGGTGCCGCTCTGATCATGCTTTGGACCGACTGGGTTTTGTTTCTGGTCGTGCTGGGCATGGCCCCGGTGGTCTGGCTGGTAAACCGTCGGTTTCGGGACCGGCTCTCGCGCTACACGCGCGCCGCGCAAGAAAGCTTTAGCCGTGTGACGGCTACCCTGGCCGAGTCGGTAAACGGCATCCGCGTGACCCAGGGTTTTGTGCGCGAGGATACCAATGCAGGTCTGTTCCGGCGCCTGCTTGCCGACCACTCTCGGCACAATCTCAACCTGGCCCGGGCCTCCGCCACCCTGAACCCGATCCTGGAGCTCAACAGCCAGTTTTTCATCGCCGCGCTCCTGCTCCTCGGCGGCTGGCGGGCTTTCCACGGTGATATGGAGGTGGGCAACCTCATTACCTTCTTTTTCTTCGCGAATCTTTTCTTCAGCCCGATTTCTGTATTAGGGAATCAATACAATCAGGCGCTTGTGGCCATGGCCGGGGCGGAGCGGGTCTTTAAGTTGATTGATCGTGTTCCGGAGTGGGCCGATTCGCCTGCCGCGCATGATTTGTCCGACCCGAGAACGCCTGGAGCGACGGGCAGTGCGCCCGGGATCGACCTGGAGTTTCGGGCGGTTTCGTTTTCTTACGTCCCGGATCGCCCCGTGCTTCGCGCGATAAGTTTTCGCGCCCGTCCGGGGCAAACCATCGCGCTGGTCGGGCATACCGGCAGCGGCAAGAGCTCTATCATCAATCTGGCGACCAAACTCTATCTGCCTGATTCCGGCGAAATACTGGTCGACGGCCAGCCCATCCAGGCCCTCGTCGGGCGGTCGCTGCACCGCCAAATCGGCCTCGTTACCCAGCAGAATTTCCTGTTTACGGGCACCGTGTTGGATAACCTTCGTTTCGCGCGTCCAGAGGCGACCGAGGCTGAGGTGCGCGGCGCGCTGGCCGCGCTTGGTTGCGAGGACCTCCCTGATATGCTGCCGGATGGTTTGGCGACCGAAGTGGGGGAGCGCGGTGGAGGATTGTCGCTCGGCCAACGCCAGCTGGTGTGTTTCGCCCGAGCGTGGCTGGCGGATCCGCGCCTGGTGATTTTAGACGAGGCAACCAGCGCTATCGACGCGCTCACCGAGGCTCGTCTCCAAACCGCGCTCACAAGGTTACTCATAGGACGCACCAGCCTGGTTGTCGCCCACCGCTTAAGCACCATTCGTGCGGCCGATCTTATTCTGGTGCTTGATCAGGGCGTCGTAGCCGAACACGGCACACACCCGGAGTTGCTTGCCCGGGGAGGGGCGTATGCCCGACTGCACGCCCGCTTCGTTTCCGGCGGCCAGGCCACTTGTAACTAAAAAAAATTACGTTCGGATGAAGAAACCTTATCGTAAGGTTCGCAACACCTGTGTGACGACCGCGCAAGTAAGAAATTTTACCTCTAGAAAACGCGAATTTACCTAGGAAAAACTTGATTGCGTTCGCCTCGCCCCACTCTACGCCCATCTCCGCTATGGCCACCACCAAACGTAAACCTAACGCTGCCTTCATGAAACCGGTTCAACCTGACGACGTCCTCTCGGCCGTGGTCGGTGCGAAACCTCTCCCCCGTACGGAGCTTACCAAGAAGCTCTGGGACTATATCAAAAAGAACGGTCTCCAGGACAAAAAAGTTAAGACCCAGATCAACGCTGACGATAAGCTTAAGGCTGTTTTCGGCGGCAAGAAGTCGGTCACCATGTTCGAGATGACCAAGCTGGTCTCCGGTCACATCAAAAAGTAACCCATCTAGTTGTCCCCAAGACACTCGATATCTTAAAGCCGCCGGCGTTTTTAAACGTCGGCGGCTTTTTTTATCCATTCGCGGACGTTCTAAAGGTCCTTGGCTGCTTTCCGCAGTCGGGCTTGGGCCTCAAGCTACGGAATGGGAATCGCGTAGTTAGCCTAAGCTTTTGCCTAAGTGCCGCTCGATGCTTTCGCGATAAAGCCAAGAACGTCGTCGGCTTGTTGCCCAGTGGAGCCCTTATGGTCCGCGTAAACAACTTTTCCGTCGTTGATCAGGTAGGCTTGGCGGCTGGAAAAACCGAAAAGCGAGCCGACCCGGAAAGCTTTGACCACGGCCTTTTCGGTGTCGGCCAGCAGGGTGAACGGCAGGGAGTATTTGGTGCGAAAAGCCGCCTGGCTATCGACCTTGTCGGTGCTCACGCCGATCACTGCGATGCCCTGTTCGGTCAGTTTGTCGTAAGAGTCCCGCAAGGCGCAACCTTGAGCGGTGCAACCGGGCGTGTCAGCTTTGGGGTAGAAATACACGAGGGTGTATTTGTTTTGGGCGTAGACCTTGGCTAGGTCCAGGGTCGTGCCGGTGTGGTCCAAGGCGGAGGCAAGGGGCGCAGTTTCGCCGACTTTTACAGGATTAGCGGAGGCGAATGAGAACATAGAGAGCTGCGTTTTAGGGTGTGATCGCGGTTTGGCGTTTATGGAGGTTAAGCGCTCCTAACTAATCCACGTCTGCTGGCACCGCAAGCGGCATGGGGTCATGAATATCGTATCTCTGCCGTTGGCTCAATGTTGCGCTGCGGCGCGAAAACATGACAGCGGAGTAGGGTTATCCCTGGATCCTGAAGCAGAAGGGCCGCAGGCGATTTCCATCAATGTCGTCGTATCGAGCAGAGCTTGGTTTGAGCAGGGATTAGCCCGCAGCGCGTCATCGATCGTCTTCGTGCTCGGCGAGGCACCGTTCATTTGAGTCAACTGGGTTAAATCTTCGTAGATTCTAACTAAGTATTTGGTCCCGTAAGTGGAGGAATCAGAGGTATGAAAAACGAGTATATGATTCTCAATTTCAGGTATCTCTGGAATATGTTTTTCTTTCAAGCATACGGGGTAAGCATGCCAACACTTGGTTTTTTTGAAATTGTTCAGCGTTGGCATGCGAACTGCAAACTTGCGAAATCCTTCCACCTTTTCCTCTAACCTAACTCCTGCAACCTATGTATCTAAATCTACCGATCGCCTTCGTCATGGGCCAAACGCCGATGGAACTCTTTGTCCATGGTGGCTGGATCATGTGGCCGATTCTGCTGGTTTCCTTCGTCGCCGTGACTGCGGTCGTGGAACGCAGCCTCTTTTTGATTACGGAGAGCGTCCGTCGCCAGCCCATAGTCGTCGAGCAGATGCTTGAGAAAGTGGAGAAGGGCGATGCGGCCGGAGCCATCACTCTCGGCACCCCGAGCAAAGATTACGTGGCCCGGGTGTTGGTTTACGCCCTCACTAACAAAGACCACTCGCTCACCAACGCGTTCACCCGCGCTGCAAATCAAGAGCTCAACCGTTTCCAGCGCGGCATCGCCGTTCTTGATACCTGTATCACCATCTCCCCCCTCCTCGGTCTCTTGGGTACGGTTTTGGGTATGATGAACACCTTCGGAGCGCTGGGTGACGGCGACATTGCCGCCAACGCCGGTAAGATCACCGGTGGCGTGGGCGAGGCGCTCATCGCCACCGCTGCGGGTCTTCTCATCGCGATCCTCGGTTTGCTCCCTTACAATATCTTGAACTCCCGCGTTGAAGAAGCCCGTCACAACATCACGGACGCCGCCAACGCTCTTGAGCTCACCATCAAGAAGGAAGAGGCCGGTCGCGCCTAATCGCGCACTCCCCCTCTTTTTATCTTAAACCCTTAAACCAACCCTAACCATGGCAGGCGGAGGCGGCGGCAATCGCAGTGGAAGCGGCCCGAAGAAGGCGCGCATCGATATCATTCCCTTGATCGATGTTATCTTCTTCCTGCTCGCAACCTTCGTTCTCTTTACGCTTTCGCTCAATTCGAGCGGGGGTCTGGCGGTAGCCCTGCCGAAAACGGGAACAAGTGTGGCCCGTGATCCCAGTAACTCGGTGACTTTATCGATTCGCGATGACGGCACCTTGGGCTGGGACAAGGAACTCATTAACTTGGATCAATTTATCATTCAGCTCCAGGCATACAAACAAACCAATCCCGATCCCAAGATTTTGATCAATGGCGATGAAAACGCGCTCTTTCAACAAGTGCGCTACGTCATCGACGAGGTCCGCAAAGCGGGCATCTCGAAGGTCTTGATCGAAACTCGCCTGCGTCCAGCAGAGTAACCCACTCGCCATGTCTTCCATTTTCGGCAGTCCCATTCAGGTAGCCTCCGCGAAGAAAGCGCGCATCGATATCATCCCGCTGATCGATGTTATTTTCTTCCTGCTGGCCACGTTCGTGCTCTTCACCCTCTCGTTGAATAAAATTCAGTCGGTGCCGGTTAACCTGCCACAAGCAAGCGCCGCCTCACCTAAGGATCAAGAAGACACCTCCGTGACCATTCAGGTTTCCGACGGGGACTCTGCCTTCTGGAACAAGGAGCCCATCACCATGGCTGAGATCGCTCCCAAGCTAAACAATTATAAAGCCAACACTCCAAGCGCTCGCGTGCTGGTCACGGGTGACGACCGAGCCAAATACGGTAATGTCATCCGAGTGCTCGACGAAGTGCGTCTGGCCGGCATCACCACTGTAACCATAGAGACCGCTTACCGCGCGTCTGGCCGCTAAACCGATATGAGCCGCGACCTAATCATAGCCATTTTCGCCTCCATCTTGATCCACGGTGGAACGGCCGTCTCGGGATACCTGTATAAAAAGCCGGTAGCGGACAAGACCGTGGCCAAAGCCGAGGTTCCCACGGTAGAATTGGATTTACCTCCCCCGCCCGAGCCGGAAAAACCGGACGTGGTCGAGGAAGATATAGTCGCTGAAGCGCCGACCGAAGTGGTCGATCTCGCTCCGCCGATGCAGAACGATTCCCCTTCTGCGACGATTGATTCTCCTTTCGTTCAACAAATTCAGGCCCCGCCTCCTCCGGGCGTAACCCGTCCCACTGGTAGCGGCATCCCTACCATTCCTACCAATACCCGACCTGCTGCAGCGGGGGCGAAGTCCATTGGACAAATCTTCGACTTGGCGACACTTGATCAAAAGCCCGAAGCCCGCGTCCGTATCCCCGCACAGTTTCCTTTTGAAATGCGTCGTGCCGGCCTCAAGGGCGAAGTGGTCGTTCAATTTGTTGTTAGCAGCACGGGTGAAGTGCTCGATCCAGTGGTGGTGAAAACTACCAACTCGGGCTTTAATGATGCGGCCATTCAAGCCGTTCTTAAGTGGAAATTTAAACCCGGTAAAAAGGGTGGCTCCGCGGTGAACACTCGTGTGCAAGTGCCCATTGTCTTCAATCTCAACACCGACCGATAATGATCGCCCGCTATTTACTTTTAGGTGTCCTTGCCCTGGCTACGCCGCTGGTCTACGCACAGGCCGAGCTACCCGCCAAGGAGCTGACCGAAAAAACCACGGAGTCGATGGACAAGCTCCGTTTGGCCATGGAATCAAAAGACTACGCTAAGTGCGTTTCCATGATTGATGGTCTTCTAGCTACGGCCAGCCCGACTAGTTTCGACACCTATCTTTTATCGCAGGTCAAACTCCAGGTCTTACTCGCGCAGGATAAGCTGATCGAAGCCATCGCCCCGTTAGAGGTGGTTTTGGCCCTGAGCGACGGTAACCCGAACTTCTTCGATGGTAAAACTTACTACGATTATCTCAACTTGCTCGCTCAGCTCTACTACCAGCAAGCCGCGGCTTCCAAGGTAATCTCGGTGCAAAAAGCCGGTTATGAAAAAGCGCTGACCGCAATTAAGAATTATTTTGAACGCAGTCCGGTGGCTTCGACCGACGCAAGAAACTTTGCGGCATCCTTGTATTATCAACTCGGAACCATCGACGGAGGTAAGTCCGATGTTAAGCTTATCCGTGAAGCAATCGAACAAGCCCGCGAAGGGCTTTTGCTCTCGGTCAAGCCCTCTAATCAGTTCCTGCTTCTTCTCGTGGCCTGCCACCTTCAAATTGAAGAATCCGCCAAGGCCGCCGAGTATTTGGAAATCCTTCTCAGCATCGATCCCAAGAGTGAGCAGGCCTGGAACCAGCTCCATTCGATTTACCTAGCTTCGAGTTCGGAGGTCAAAGACCCGGAGGAATCACGCCGTCTGAGCATCCGTGCACTAAATACTTTGGACCGCGCCCAAAAACAAGGGGTGCTCGTCACGAACAAAGACAATTACACCCGCGTCGCGATCCACTTTAACCTGCAGCAATTCTCGCGTGCAGCCAGCCTGTTGGAAAAAGGGCTGAGCGACGGTTCTCTGGAAAATAGCAAACGCAACTGGGAGCTTCTTTCGTCCGCCTACCAGCAGACCAACAAAGAAGACAAGGCTCTCGACGCCATGTCCCGCGCCGTTGCCAAGTTTCCGACGGATGGCGCACTTGAGTTCTCCCTCGCCCAGCTTCTCTACTCTAATGAAAAGATAGATCAGGCTTACGTCCGTGCCGAAGCCGCGCTCGCCAAAGGTCTGGAAAAACCCGGGCAGGCCGAGGTCTATCTTGCTTATCTCGCTTACGAATTGCAGCGCTACGACGACGCCAAGAAGTGGGTCGATGCCGCCCGCACCCGTGGCGATGTTCCTGCCAAAACTCTCGAATCCCTGAGCACAGCCATCGCCGAGGCGGTACGCGCTCGCTCTTAAACGTAGTAATTTCTCGGTCCCATGAACAAAGCTTACTTTATCGCTCCTCTCATTGCTGTGCTGGTTTTCGGAGGTTTTTATTCTTCCCACCAAAGTGGTGCCAAAGCCCGCGAAGCCGAACGCGTTGCCAAGGTAGAGACCAAACTTAAGGAAAAACAAGCCGCCGAGGCGGCCGCTAAAAAAGCCGCCATGGCTGACGCCATCCAAGCCGCCGAGACGCGTAAAAAAGAACGCGAAGCCAAGGAGGCCAAAGAAAAAGCCGACAAGGAAGTGCGTGCCGCCGCAGTGGATGCCCGTGAAAAAGCCTTCCGTGAACAGGAGAAATCAAACAAACAAATCGAACGTCTGAAGAAGGAAATCGAAGTCGAGCAGGCCGCCATCACTTCCATCCTATCGAAACGCAAGGAAGCTGAAGCCGAGAAAGCGTTCCTGTTAGATTTCGTCACTAAGGCCCAGACCAACGTTCAGGCACTCCAAGCTTTGCTTAACAAGCTGAACACGCCTCCGCCTCCTCCGCCGGCCCCTGCCGCCAAGTAACAAACCTTTCGATTCATCGCCATGAACAAACTCTATCTGATCGCACCGATCCTTCTTACTTTAGCTTTCAGCGGTCTTTACAGCCTGCACAGCAAAGAGGCTGCTGACAAAGCCGAAAAAGTTCGCATCGAGGCCGCCCGCGTCGTTGCGGAAACTGAGGCTAAGAAACAAGCCGCCGAAAAGCAGGCCAAGGAGGACTCCGACCGTCGCACTGCCGAGCGCCTGGCTGCGGACAAGGCTAAGGAAGAAGAAAAGAAGGCTAAGTGGGAAGCTGCTGGTAAAGCCATTACCGACGACACCACCACTTACCAAGCCCAAGCGGTCAAAAACGAGGCTGAGACCAAGGCGCTTGAAACCAAGCTCGCGGCTCTTCGCGCAGACAAGGACAAGGCTACTCAAGCTGCTTTCGATTTTGAATTGGCCATCGAACAAGCCCGTGTCGCTAAACGAACCACTGAGCTGGAAATTCAGCGCCTCGTTGAAGCAGTGGCCCGCAAAGGTGGCACCACGCTAGGCAGCGTCACCGCCACTCCTTAAACGCTTTTGTTTCTCACTCTTTAAGCCGGTCGCTTATTGCGCCCGGCTTTTTTTTGTGCCTCACCCGCACCCTTGGTTTACTCTGCACAAGGTTGCTGCGGCACTCGTCCTGACCTTACTAGAGCTCCTAGATGAGAATTATTCGACACCTCACTTCCGATGGCCCCGCTTACGCCTCGCTTCAGCAGGATGGCAACGCATTCGCGCTGACTGGCGATCTGTATTCACAGAATGGATTGCAGCTTGTTTCCGCAAGCCCGATTCCACTCGGTCGTAGACTCGCTCCGATTCAGCCGGTGAACATCATCGGCATAGGCCTCAATTATCGGGGCCATGCACGGGAGATGAACCGGCCCTTGCCGGAGTTTCCCATGATTTTCGTGAAGACCACGAACTCTACCCAAGATCCGTCCGCTCCCATCGTTCTGCCTGGATCCCGCAACGCCTCTCACGAGGTCGATTACGAGGGCGAGCTCGCGGTGGTGATCGGGCGTGCCGCCAAAAACGTCTCACGCGCCCAGGCACTCGATTACGTTTTGGGCTATACCGTGGCGAACGATGTCTCGGCCCGGGATTGGCAGTTTAAGTGGGGCAACGGCCAGTTTTGCCAAGGCAAGGGCTTCGATACGTTTTGCCCTCTGGGTCCGGTGCTCGTTACGCGCGATGAAATTCCCGACCCCGGCCAGCTCGCCTTGCGCACTTGGGTGAACGGAGAATTGCGCCAAGACTCCACGACTTCCGACCTGATTTTCGATGTGCCTGAGCTTATCGCATTCCTCAGTGCGAGCAAAACCCTGCTTCCCGGCACCGTCATACTCACCGGCACGCCGAGCGGCGTCGGAGCCGGATTTCAACCGCCGCGTTACCTTCAACCCGGCGACACCGTGGCGATAGAAATCGAACGCATCGGAACACTCGAAAATACCGTTACCCGCGAGTCGTTCTAAACCGCCAAGCCAGGCGGCACTTTCTCGTCCCATGATCCGCATCGCCACCTCCACTGGGTATACTCTGGTCACGCATCAGGAGCACGCCCGTCTCGCCGGTCGTTTTGCCGCGCACTGGGGCAACGCCCGCTTTACCTCGCCCGGCCCCGCCGCCTTGCTGCCCGAAATCGTCCTTGCGGTGGCCAGTCACGACGATGCTTGGGCGTTGCGCGATGCCACGCCGTTTCTCACTCGCGAGGGCCGGCCCGCCGCCTTTACCCGCGAGCTGGTGGGCGCTTACTCCGCCTTCGAGGAAATTGATCTTGCTGATTATCTGGCCGTCCGGGGCGCCGCCACCGAGGCCGTGGCCGCCGCGCATCCTTACGCGGCCATTCTTATTTCGATGCACACCGTGAACCTGCTCACCGAGCAGGCCGACCTCTCCACCATCGCCCCGGCTGATCGCCCCCTGCACGCCGCCTTCATAGAGGGCCAGCTCCGCCGTCAGCGCGAATTGGCCTCCGTGTTGCCGCCCGAACAGGCTCCCCACGCCACCGCTGATCAACTACAGCGCGGGTTCGAGTTTCTTCAATTCTGCGACAACCTCTCGCTGTTGACCTGCGTCGGTTACGATCATGCGCGGGCCTTGCGCCATACCCATCCAGACGTGGATGGCATCCGTCATAGCGTGGTTTGCACGCCGTTGGGCGAGAACACTTATCGCCTCGCCCCGTGGCCATTCGATCAGCCTGAGTTAAGCTTCAGTGTCCCGGCGCGCCAAGTGGCTGCGGCCGCGTGCGCTGATCTTGCCGCTTATCGAGCCGCATGCGCCGTCGCGCCGTTCGAGGCCCTCTCAATCCGTCTGGTTTCCTGAATACGCCCTCCTTATATGTCTGCCGCCGGTCAACTCACCGATTGCGTCGTCCTGCTCGGCCCGGAGCTCGCTCCGTTTCGCTGTGCGCGCTTCGCATGGTCGGGCGATACCATTACCGCGGTTGAGCGTATCGCACCGTGTAAGGTTTTGGATGACGGTGCGCAGGTGGTCATACCTGGCCTCTACAACAGCCATACGCACCTGGGTGATTCCGCGCTGCCCGACGGTGCCACCGGCCTCACTTTGGAGGAGGGTTTTTTCCGGCCTCATGGTTATAAATACCGCGAACTCGCCAAGCTTACGCCGGCCACCCACCAGCCCCATCTCGAAGCGCATCTTCGTTACATGGCGCGCAGCGGTACCGTCGCCCATCTCGACTTCCGCGAGCAAGGCCCCGATGGAGCCCTTCTCTTGCGCGCCGCCTCCGCCGCCACCGGAGTGCAGTCCATCATTCTCGGACAGTTTAACACCTCGCCGTTTTCCGAACTTGAGCTGAGGAGTAACTCCTCGGCTTGCGGCTTGCCTCCTGCCCATGAGGCCGAGCTCGCCGCCATGCTCGGCATCGCCGACGGTTTTTCTGAGAGCACGATGAACGATCTCACGTCCGCCGCCTGGGCGCAGATTCGTGCACGGACCACCGCCGCCGGAAAACTACGTGCCATCCATTGCCTGGAAAACGCCGGCTATCGCGACCTCTCGCTCGCCATCACCGGTCGCGGCGATCTGGCTCGCGCCCTGGCCGACTACGACCCGCATCTGATCGTGCACCTCACCGTGGCCGACGCCGAGGAGATCGCCTTGCTGGTTCGTTCCGGCAAAACCGGCGTGCTCAACCCGCGCGCCAACGCCACCCTGGGCTTGCCCCTGCCCCCCGTGGCCGACCTGTTGCGCGCCGGGGCCAATCTGTTGCTCGGCACCGACAACGTGATGCTCAACCCGCCCAACGTGCTCGCGGAGCTCGATTTCACCTACAAGCTCGCCCGTTCGCAATTCGCCGACGCGCTTTCGCCCGATCCCGTGGCGGTCTTGAAAATGGCCACCAGTAACATCCGCGCGGTGCTCGGCGGCGACTACTATGGCGCGCTCGAAGTCGGTTTACCCGCGAGTTTCGTCGTCCTCGATTTTACCGCCGGACACCTGCGCCACAGTCGGCATTTGCTGGCCAGCATCGTCACCCGGCTCAGCCCGGCCGATGTGCTGGCCACCTACCATCATGGCCGCCCCCTTTTCCAGGCTCCGGACTTTTGCAGCTAGGTCAATCGAGGCCGTTCAACCCATGTACCATACCCTCTTCGCCCAACCTTTCTGCGACCGCTGGAACAACGCCACCCCGCCTCGCCTCACCGTAGCCCCCGGAGATACCGTCACCTTTTGCTGTGCCGATTCTTCCGGCTACCAAGTCCGGCCCGACTGGACCGTTAAGGATTTTACCGAGCGTTTCGATGTCACCAAGATCCACTCCCTCACCGGCCCCGTCGCCATTGAAGGCGCCGCACCCGGCGACACGTTGGAAATCGTCATCGAGGAGTATCGGCATCATGGATATGCCTGGACCAGTCTCATTCCCGGCCTCGGCCTGCTCGCGGGCGAGTTCCCCGAACACCACCTCTTCCTCTGGAAACTCGAAGGCGACCAGACCCGCAGTTTCCCCGGCGTGGCCCTCGCTTTACACCCTTTTGCCGGCATCATCGGCGTGCAACGCTCCGAGCCCGGCGAGTTCCGTACCCGCGCCCCCGGCCCCTTCGGCGGCAACCTGGATGTGCGCCATCTCACCGCCGGCACGCGGCTCTTTTTACCCGTCTTCACCCCCGGCGCCGGCGTGCTCACCGGCGATTGCCACGCCGCGCAGGGCGATGGTGAGGTCTGCATCAACGGCATGGAGGCACCGATGGACGCCACCTACACTTTCAAGCTCCACAAATCCCCCGCCAAACCCCTCGCCGGCCCCTATGCCCTTTACCCGGCCCGGTCCTTCACCCCGCCTCGCTATGCCAGCAAGCCTTGGCACCTTTTCATCGAGAGCGACGCCGATCCGCGCGAAGCCAGCAAGCGTGCGGTACGCCGCGCCATGGAGTTTATCGTCGACCGGCTTGGGGTCACCCCCCAGCTCGCCTACACGCTTTGCAGCGTGGTGCTCGATTTGAAAATCAGCCAGTTGGTCAACGTGCCCACCACGACCATCACCGCCTATTTGCCCGAAGCTATTTTCGATTAGGTCGGCTGCCTTTTCGCGCCACAGTTGCCAAAGCTTGAGCCTCCCAACTCTCTCCTGCTAGCTCCCTAGCTCCCCGCTCCTTCTCCACCATGTCCGCCATCGAAACCAAACTTGCCTCTCTCGGTCTTACTCTGCCTGTGCCCGCCGCCCCCGCCGGCAGCTATGTGCCCTATCGCATCCACGGCGATATGCTCATCCTGGCCGGGGTCATTTCCTCTTTTAACGGCCAGATGACCCACGTCGGCCAGGTGGGTAAGGAGCACACCATCGAGACCGCGCGCGAGGCGGCTAAAATTTGCGCGCTGAATGTTTTGACCAATATCAAACTCGCCCTCGGTTCCTTGGATCGGGTCGCGGCCATTCTTTACGTTGGCGGTTATGTGAACGGCGTATCCGCCTTCCCCGACGCGCCCGCCGTGATCAACGGAGCCAGCGACTTGTTCGTGGAATTGTTTGGCGAGGCCGGCCGCCACGCGCGAGCTGCCGTCACCGTCGCCGGTCTGCCAAAAAACGCCACGGTCGAGATCCAGGTTACGGTGGCGATCAAGTCGTGACCTTCACCGACTGGCAAAACCTCGGCCCCGCCGCTGCCGCCCGCCTCGTCCACGAGCGAGTAGCCGCGCTCGCGGCGGGGCAGCAGCGAGCCGCCCTCGCCTGGCTCGCGCCCGAGGACCGGCTGGCCGCCGAGCTTGAGTCCGCGCCCACCGTCTCGCCCCTGAGTGGCGTACCCTTCGCGGCCAAGGATCTTTTTGACGCCGCCGGATTGCCTACCTTCGCAGGCTCTACGTTTTTACCCGAGGTGCGGCACGCGCCCACGGGAGTTGCGCCGGCGGACGGGAGCTTCATTGCCGCCACGCGTGCCGCCGGAGCCGCCCTTGCGGCCAAGGCGCACATGCACGAGTTCGCTTACGGCATCACCGGGGAGAATCCGCATTACGGCGATTGCGAGATACCCGGGCATCCCGGCCGCACCACCGGCGGCTCCTCGTCTGGCTCCGCTCTCTTGGTCCGAGCCGGGGTTGTCCCCTTCGCGCTCGGCACCGATACCGGAGGTAGCATACGGGTGCCGGCAGCCTTTTGCGGGCTCTACGGTTTTAGGATGACCCCAAGCCATCCGTGGATCGCCGACGGCTATCCGCTGGCCGAGAGCCTCGACACGCCGGGTTTTTTCACCCGCAACGCCGCCGATCTGCGCTCCGTCCTCGATGCCCTGATACCCGAAAACGCGAGCTCCCCGCTCCCGGCTCCA
>JAIXRU010000014.1 GCA_027485045.1 Opitutaceae bacterium
CCCCCGGCCGGACGCTTACGCTTAATTACGGTTCCCTATCCTATCCCTGTAGGGCGGGGTCGCCGCACCCTGCCGTTCGTACACCCGGGCATGCCACGGCGGGGTGCGGCGACCCCGCCCTACACCTCAGACTTGCGCATAATTCAACCCTTAACCCAAAGGGCGGCCGGGTATGGCACCCGCTTTTATTATTTACCAAACACATTTACCATACACGACCTCAGCCTTCCTCATGCTCTGCGGGCTTGCCTTTGTCCTTTTTATCTTTCTTGGCGGACTTGTCTTTTGGCGCTTTGTCGCCCTTGGCGGCTTCGGCCTCTTTTTTAACGTCGCTACACCAGGTATCCCATTGTTTGGCCATGGTCTTAACCACTTCCGGATTAGCCTTGGACACATCGTTGAGTTCCGTCCGATCCGCAGCCAGATCGTAGAGCTGCCAGGTAGCATTCGCCGAGTCTTTACCCTTGGTTGCCACCCGCAGGAGCTTCCAGTTGCCTTGGCGCATGGCGGCAAATTTTTCATAGTCCCAGTATATCGTCCGGTCAATGACCGCGCCCCCTTTAAAGACCGGGAGAAGGCTCTTGCCATCGAGGGGATGGATTTTACGTGCGGCGTAATCCGCCGGATAACTTAGGCCCGCCATATCGAGGATGGTCGGGAAAAGATCGATCAGGTGGCCGACCTGCTGGGATATCAAACCGGGCTGGCCGATGCCTTGTGGCCAGTGAAAAATAAGCGGGGTGCCGATACCGCCCTCGTAGAGCGTTGATTTTGCACCACGCATCGGCGTGTTGCTCATGGCCGCACCCTGATCCAAGATACGTCCATCCGTTCCACGGTCGCCCAGGCGCGGACTGTTGGCGGTTTGTTTATAGTTACTATAGCTGCCCTCACCGCTCGCACCATTGTCGGACATAAAAAAGATAGCCGTGTTATCAAACAGGCCATTCTTTTTGAGGCAGTCGAACAGCCGCCCCAGTTCTTGATCCAGGCGATCAACCATCGCGGCATGGATGGCCAGCGTCTGCTCATAGTAGGATTTTTCCTCTGCGCTCAGCGAGGCCCAGGGTTTTGCGTCCCCTGCAAGCGGACTGAGCGTGGTGGCTTTCGGGTTTATAATACCGCGTTCCACCATACGATCGTAGCGGCGTTGGCGAGCGACATCGGTTCCCGTCTTAAATACATTCAGATACCGCTCCACATCGGCGCGCGGGGCCTGCAACGACCAGTGCGGCAAGTGGGAGGAATAATATAAAAAGAACGGCTTGGTCTTACCCTTGTTTGCCACTTCTTCCTGCAGAAACTTGATCGCGTAATTCGTATGCTCGATCCCCATAAACCACTCCTCCAGCGGAACGGTCATGTCTTTTTCGGTGTAGGCGCGTGCATCAAGCCGGACCTTGGCGGCTTCCTTTTTGTCCGTTGGCCACCAGTGGATGGCGGACAACCCGGCTCCGAAATAGCGTTGGAATCCCAACTCCAGCGGTTCGGGTTTGATATGCCACTTTCCCACCATCAAAGTCGTATAGTCGCTTTTCAGCGCCTCGGCGATCGTCATGGCGCCCCGGGTGACATCCCCCGCCCCGTGGTCGGCGCCGATGCGTTGCGGGCTCAGTCCGGTCATGAGTGAGGCACGGCTGGGGGCACATTTAGCATTGTTATAGAAATTCGGCAGGAGAACGCCGTTTTTCTCCTTCTTATCCAGGTTCGGGGTTTCGGCATCGCCACCCATGGCGCCTAAATCTGAATAACCCATGTCGTCCGCGAGGATGATCAGGATGTTGGGCTTGACGGATGGCTGCGATGCAGCGGGTAATGCGAGTGGCAACGTGAGCGTCAGAATTGTAATAAATAGGTTTTTCATAGTACTGAGTTTAAACCCAGAAACGCCCTAGTTGATTTTGATGACGCGGGTCATGTCCTTTTCCAAAGCAAGCGTGAGCGTCCAGCCTTTCGCGCTCGGGGTCACTTTTATGGGGGTGTCCGCGACCATCTCGCTGAACGCGGGTTTTGCCTCTAGGCCGAGCTTGGCCGCATCGACTTCGATCTCGACCGAGGCGGGCGGGGTCGGGCCCCAGACGGTGAGATAGATATTTTCCCCTTTGCCGAAGCGCTGAAGTTGAACGGCTGTAGAATTGACCGTGGCGTGGGTAACGGGCTCCCAACCCGCCAGGCGGAGGGCGAGATTGGCGGGTTCATATTTATCCCACAGCGCCTTGTGGTCCGGCTTGGTGTACCAGGAATAATCCTTGTCATAACCTGGGTGGCCGGGCGGGTAAAAATACAAGACCTGAACCGGGCAGGCGAAACCGTAGGCCGTGGTTTTCGCGAGGGCGTTTTTTATAGCCTCCAGAGTTGGAGAGATTTTGTGTGATGGAATGTTGCCCGAGGAGATCCGGTAGGATTTCCGACCCATCACCATACGCTCGAAATCAAAACCGCCCAACTCAAGCGGCTTGAAGCTTCCTTCCTGCCAGCCGCCTTCGACTACTGCGGAAAGGAAAAACATGCCCGTGCGCTCCTGTCCCGCTGGTTTATTGGGAATTTTGCTCCAGCTAAAATCCTTCATTCCCGCCGCTTCATGAAACAAGCCCCCTTGTTTAAGTAGCAAGCGGTAGGCATCGAACATCTCGTAATTTGTAAACTGTGTTTGTATACAGGGGCGTCCCGCCTGATCGAAGGTAAGCGGATGATCAATATAGGCAAAATGTTCGCGCCGGTAGTTAAGAAAGTTACTCCAGCCCCCGAGGCGATCCCAATGGATGCCAGCAAAATTTGCATATTTCCGAAGATCCTGCGCCTTGCGTAAATACATATCCGCATAGACGGGACGATGCGGGGTTTTATCCGCAAACAGGTCAGGATCGCAGTTATGCGGGAAGTCCACCCCTTCATCTGACGTTCCAAAGCGGCCAAAGGTCCCGTCAGGATTATAACCAATACTATTGATGAGGGCGGCCCGGCCCTCGATCAGGAGCTTGGAGTCTGGCGCCCCGCCTTTCTCGTAATGCTGAATGGTCGTCGTCTTGGCGATGGCTTGAAGAAACTGTTCATTGGTCTTAAGCTCTTTCCCATTCTTTAATCCTTGGAGTCGCGCCGAGGTTTTCGTGTAAGCAAGATACTCTGTATAGTTTGGGTCGATCTGACGTTCGACTTTAATCTCATCCTTCGCATAATTCCAATTTATCCAATCATGGTGATGGCCGAGAAAGGTCATCACCTTGGGGTCGATACTATAGTATTCGGGATACCAATCATAGTATTTGGCCAAGGAGTCGCGGAAGCCCCACGTGCCGTCGATGGAGTAGATACGGAAACGGAAGGGGGCCCTGGAGGGGAACTTTTTGGTATCCTTTGACAGGCCGAACGCCATCTGGATGCGGAGGCCATCGGCATCGGCACCTATTTCGAAGACGCACGGATTTGAGGGAGGAATGCACAGCGCCAAGCCCCCTTTTTCCGTCCAGACCGAGGGAATCGGCACCATGTTATTATTGGGTTCCCTATCTATTATTCCGAAACCAGGTTCGGTTTTGGTAATTAAGGGATGAACACTCAGGGTTTTACCCCACTTCCACCCGAGGGTGTTAACGGGCAGGTTAAAGCCGAGCCACAAGCCGCGATCCTGGCCGGTGAGGTCTTCCAAGTAGCCGGCCACTTCGATGAAGCCGTTGCCTTCGGTAAATTGGGCGACGACTCGGGCTTGAAGCGGGTTGCTCAGGGTGAGCTGGATTTTCCCGTTTACGGTCTTGCTGCCGCCGACCAGCGGGATGCTTTTTTTGCCGTTGGGTTCTTTTAAATAAAAGCCCCCCCCGGCGGCAGCGGGTAGTTTTTCTCCGCTTAATACGACGGAGGCGATGGTGCCGTTGTCGGCTAAATCGAATTTCAAAGCGGCTTTATCCGAGAGTACGGACGCTGGTAGCCAGGCTGCCGAGAGCATGGCTGCAAATAGAAGAAGGACTGGTTTATTAAGAAGCATAATGGGTAATTGCTTTCCGGACGAAGCGCTTTAACGAGTTTTATATAGTCTGGGCGGGGCGTTATTGTTTCAAAAACGGCAGGATTTGCGCGGTCAGGAGTTTGTAACCGGCAGCGTTGAAGTGCAGGCGATCGGCCTCGAAGAGCTCGGGGCGGGGGTTGCCTTCCGCATCGGCCACGAGGTCATAGGAATCGATGTAGCGCACCCGAGGATCGACTTTAGCCAGGTCTTGCACGCTCTGGTTAAACACTTTCTGGGCCGCGCGGAGTTTTTCCCGTTTTTCCGTTGGTTTGATCGAGATGTAGCAAAACGTCGTCTCGGGTAACTTAGCGTGGATCGTGGCAATCAACTCCTTCAGGTCGGCAAAAACGGCTTCGGCGGTTTTTCCGGAAGCGAGATCGTTGTCACCGGCATGGAAGACCACCATGCGGGGGGCGTAGGGGATGATAATGCGGGAGGCGAAGTGGGTGCTGTCGGCGATCTGCGAGCCGCCGAAGCCGCGATTAAATACCGGGAGACCGGGGAAGTCCTGCTCCAAGGTAACCCACTTTCTGATGGTGGAGGAACCCACGAAGAGGATGCCGCCCTGAGGCGGTGGTCGGGTGGCATCGGCTTTTTCATAGGCCGCTATCGCTTTTTCCCACTTGGCGAAGGTGGATTTTTGCTCCTGTCCCCAGCTCTGCAAGCAGTTGAGGCTGAGGACGATCGCGAGGATGAGTTTTAGGAGGGTGGTGGGCATAGAGTGGGGAGCGAGGAGCAGGGAGCGGGGAGCAGGGAGCGGGGAGCAGGGAGCGAGGAGCGGGGAGTTCTAAGCGGGGAGCGCTGGCTTGCTCCCCTGATTTTTGTTATTCTTCTTTGTACACTTGGCGGGCGGCGACGGCGATGTCGGTTGCGGGGGTAACCGGTAACAAGCGGAAGTGATAGCCTTGGGGGACGGCGGGGATGCGGTGACGCACGCGGGGCAAGGCTTTGTTGCCCCACGAGGTGTCGCCGCCCAGGCCTTGCGATTTCCAGTCGAGGTTCAGCACCGTCATGTCGCGCTCCGGCAGTTTGTAGGCGTAACCCGCTTTCTCCAGGTCTTCCGTGGTGTGGTGCAACGCGTTCAGGCTCAGGAGCGGGGCGCCAAGCGCCAGGAGGCCCATGCCTTTATCATTGGTTAAGGCCGCCCAGCGTACATCCACCTTGTTGCCGCTTTCGCCGGTGATGACGTAGTCGGAATAGAATTGCTCGCGGACGGTGCCGTTATAGCGACCGACCTTGGCGATTTTGCGATCGACATAGGTCTCGTGGGGGCCGGGGCCGAACCACTCGATGCGGTCAAAACCGGCGTGCATCACCAGCTGCATACCGAGACGCGGCAGGTTCGGCAGGTCGGAGTTCACAGGGGTAAACTGCGCCGCAACCGCGATTTCCCCGTGGCCCCAGACCGTGTAGGTGGTTTGCCAATCGGCCTTTACGCTGGGCAGGAAATGGGTGGCGATCACAACGACTTTATTCGGCGCAGGCTGTTTTACCTCGAAGGTTTTCAGCACCGGATCCAGGTGGGCGGTCCGCCAGATGGCCTTTTCCACTTCCATTTTCGCGCCGGTATCGTTGTCGGTCGGGGCACGCCAGAAATCAGGACGGAGCGGGGCTTGGATTAACTCGGTGCCCTTCATCGTCCACGAGGTGAAGGTGCCGTTTTTCTGGTCAAAGGTCGCCACGAAACCCTGGCCGGTGACGATTACGGTATTCTCGACGGAGCGCTGGCTGAGCTGGGCCGAGGCGCTGGAGTCCAGCGCGAGGGCGGGTGCGGCATCGGGCAGTTTAAACTGATCCCAGGCCAGCTCATGGCCGACCTTGGCCCAGAGGGTGTCGTGGGTGAGGCGGAAGCTGAGTTCGAGGAAATACTCCACGCTGGGGGCGGGCTTAAACGGTAGCACCGGAACGGTCAGGGTGCCCGTCGCATATGGTGCGAGATCCGGGGCCGGCAGGTCGCCGGACTGGAGTAATTTGCCATCGCCGGTGAGCTTCCATTCGATTTTGGCGATGTCTTTCAGGTTGGTGAAGTCGTACCAATTTTTTACTTCGAACGTGCGGGCGGCGAGATCGAGGGGTTGGCTGCGGATGTACTGGTAAACGTGCTTGACCTCGTTGAGCCCGGGGTGGGGCACGCGGTCGGGAGTGACCAGACCGTCGCAACTGGAACCACCGTTGTTGGGTACTTTATCCGGGCCGATATCGCCACCGATGGCCCAAAAGGTTTTGTCGCCGGGCTGGGTGGGCCAGAAGCGTTCGCGGTTGGGGCGATTCTGAGGTTGGCGAAGGGCTTGGTCGGCCCAGTCCCAGATGGAGCCGCCCTGGATGTAGGGCTTGAGCGCGTAGATAGGTTCCCAGTAATCCCAGAGACCGCCGGTGCTGTTGCCCTTGGCGTGGGCGTATTCGCAAAGGATGAAGGGGCGCGTCTGCGGCTGGCTGGAGTGCTTCGCCTGCACCTCAACCGAGGCGTACATCGGGCTGATAATGTCGGTATGCGCACGGGTGCCGGCCTTTTCGTACTGCACGGGGCGGCTGGCGTCGCGCTGCTTGATCCAGGCGTAGGTGGCCTCGAAATTGGGTCCGTCGCCCGCTTCGTTGCCCAACGACCAGATGATGATGGAGGCGTGGTTCTTGTCGCGCTCCACCATGCGGACGGTGCGATCCAAGTGCGCGGGCAGCCAGTCGGGATTCGCAGCTAAGTTCTGCGGCGTGCGCATCAAAGCGTGGCTCTCGATGTTGGCTTCGTTAATCACGTAGAGGCCGTATTCATCACAAAGGTCATACCAGGCGGGAACATTGGGGTAGTGGCTGGTGCGCACGGTGTTGATGTTATACTGCTTCATCAGCGTGATGTCCTGGACCATGCGCTCGTGGATCATGACATGGCCGAGGTCAGGGTCGTGTTCGTTGCGGTTCACGCCCTTGATGAGCACGCGGCGTCCGTTGACCAAGAGGTTGCCCTCTTTGATTTCCACCTGGCGGAAACCCACCTTGGCCGGAATGACCTCGATGACTTTGCCGGCACTGTCCTTGAGGGTGAGTAACAACTGATAACGATTCGGGCTCTCGGCCGACCACTTAAGGGGGTTGGAGACCGACGAAGTCAGGGAAACCTCGGTCTCGCCGCTGGCGGGGGATGTGAGGTCGGCGCGGGGGGCGGCGATCTGCTTGCCCGTGGCGTCAAGCAAGGCGGCTTCGACGGAGGCCACGGCGAGGGAGCTGGAGGTGTTCTGGACTTTGACGTTTACGGTGAGTTTCGCGTCACGGTAGTCGGCGTCCAGAGCGGTCTTCACCTCGAAGTCGCGGATGTGGAGCTGCGCCGGGGACCATAGATAGACGTCGCGAAAAATACCGCTCAGACGCCAGAAATCCTGATCCTCCAAGTAGGAGCCGTCGGACCAGCGGAAGTTTTCCACCGCAAGCAGGTTTTGGCCCGGCTTAAGGAAAGCAGTGATATCGAACTCGACCGGAGTGCGGGAATCTTTGCCCAGGCCGACCTTCTGGCCGTTTACCCAGAAATGAAAAAAGGAGTTAACGCCGTCGAAGGTGATCAGAACCCGGCGCCCGTCCCAGTCGCTGGGGACGGTGAAGGTGCGGCGGTAGGAGTTGACGGTGTTGTAGGGGTTATCCTCGGGCACGAAGGGAGGATTGGCCGGGGACGTTTTGGAGGTCCACGGATAGGGGATGTTCATGAAAATCGGCACGCCGTGGCCCTGCATCTCGACATTGGCGGGAACGGGAATCGTCGTCCATTTGCCGTCATCAAAGGTCGGGAGCCAGAAATCGGCTACGCGGCCGAGGGGGTTAACGGAGTAGTGGTATTTCCACTCGCCGTTGAGCGAGCGATAGAAGGGGGACTTGACCCGCTCGGCGTTGGACACCGGCCCGATTTTGAGGGCGGTGGCGGCATCTGGTGCGATCACCATCGTCGCGCGCGGCGGGAGGTTGTTGACCCCGGTAACCAAGGGGTTTTCCCAATCACGCCAAGGACCGGTCGGGGCGGGCGGGAGCACGACCGTTTTCGCGGGCTTATCTTTAGCTTTATCTTTCTCTTTAGCCGCTTGCGCCGAAGGTGCGAACAGCAAGGCCCCGACTATACACAGAGCGAAGATTTTCAGGGTTTTTAGGGAGGCCATTTTATATGGGCCTTCACGAGTGTCCGGTAGTAAGTTGTTTCATGCCAATAGTTTAAAATCATGTTCTGGTGCTGCTTCTGAATCAAAATCGGTCATGTCTTTCATAAATAATTCATTGATAGATACTTTCTCAAATGGCGTCACGCTTACAACCTGAAGAATTTCGTGCAAACTCGGTTTCAAGTCCAAAGTCTTCTTC
>JAIXRU010000299.1 GCA_027485045.1 Opitutaceae bacterium
CGGGGAAGCGGCCGGCGGCGGCGTATTTCTCGCGGTAATCAACAGTAAGGGGAAAGAAGTCCTGGCCGGGTTTTACCGAGGCGGAAACGCAGGCGGTGACGAAGAGGTTGGTCTCGCCGACAGCGACGTTGACCGCGCCATTGGCAAGGGCGGCGTAGGTGCCGGTGGAGAAGGTGATCCCGAGGGCGGGAACGGTTACGGAGTGCTTTTGAACTAGGGACATGACGGATGCTTTTTTAACGGATACGGTTACGCGTCGCGGATGAATCGAACGGGTGGTGACGCGCAGCCACGGGTTCGGGGTTTGTGGGTTTTCCGGCCGCAGGGCTCGTGGGCGAGTTTATCCGAAGGGGATAGGGCGCAAACGAGCGCTAAGGGCGCAAAAAAATGCGAAAAACGAGAGTGAAAGAAGAAATCTAAGGAACGGTCGATCTGCCCAGCGGGGGCTCGATCTGTTGCGTTACTCGGTCGTCAGCGGGACGAGAGATTTCTATTTGCGGCCCATCCCGAACGGGTTGGGAGGCAGATGGAAAAGTCTCGGTCCTAGGCTTGGCGATGTCGGTAAAGACAAGAGGCGACCCGCGTATCGGGTCGCCTCTTAGAGTGGGCAATTACTTGCGGAGGCCGAGCTTGGCGAGCAGCTCGACGTATTTGTTAACGTCTTGGCGCTTCACGTAATCGAGAAGCTTACGACGGCGGCTGGCCATCTGGAGAAGACCACGGCGGCTGTGGAAATCCTTACGATGGGTGCGAAGGTGCTCGGTGAGATGGTTGATGCGGCCGGTGAGGAGCGCGATCTGGACCTCGGAGGAGCCGGTATCCTTATCGTGATGTTTGAACTGGGCGATGGTTTCGATGCTGACTACGGTGGACATATTGTGTTGGTTTATAAGTAAGTTACATAACTGTAGGGGGCCTTGGGGGCTCCGTGTCACCCGCTTCGCCCGCGGTGTCAAACGCGAGATCGGCCGGTGCCACCGTTCTAATCCGGCGGAATGCCGGACCAGTCATGGTGCGACCTCTTAACCGTCGAGGTCTCACTAACGCAGATGAATACGTTCTTAACCAGCGACGTGAGGCGCAAGGATTTTTTTAATCAGTGTGAGGTTTATCGGCGGAACCGGTGTTACCCATTGGTTTCAAAAAATCTCCGGAGGGTTTCTTCCAGCGTCCAGTGCAGGCCGCGACCCCGGGCGATTCCGTAGAATCGTAAAAACGGTACTACTTGATGGGTGCCCGTCTCGACTTCGCGATAGAACAACTGCCCGAGTGGTCCGGCGCGGTCCAGATAACCCGAGTCGCGGAAGCGTCGCAGCGTGGCGCCCACATCGTAACGCACCACGCGGTGCCGGCCCGACCAGGCCCCGTCGGAGCTGCGTTCGAGGACGAGGAATTGCGCGGCCGGGTTTCCATCCTGGGGCAAACCGACACTGCCCGAGGTATATATCCGCCGCTGGCCCCATTCGCGCTGGGAACAGAAGTGATTGTGGCCACGCACGATGAGGCGCACTTCGGGCGCTATGCCTTCGAAGAGGGGATCGATTAGCGCGTCCGGCGTGTAGGGGAAAATGGAGTCATTATCGCCCCGCAGGGATGCGTGCACGATGAGCAGTTCGGGCAGGTCGGGGTCGCGCCAATGCGGGGGCAAGGCTGCCAGTTCGGCGATTTCCTCCGGCGTCAACTCGGCCCGTGCCACCCGCAGGGGGGCGAACTGGGGGGAGGCCCAGGCCGGGTCGGCCCGGGGCGTGCCGTAGTCGAAGACGTAGCGCTCGTGGTTGCCGCGCAGCACCGGGCAGCCCAGGGCCCGCACCCGGCGCCAGCATCCGGCGGAATCCGGCCCGCCGTCCACCACGTCTCCCGCCACCACCAAGCGGTCCGGTTTCAGGGTTTCGATCTCGGCGAGTACGGCCTCCAGCGCGGGAAGGTTGCCATGGATGTCGGCGATGATGGCGATGCGCATGGGTTAACAATCACGCGCCGACCCGCTTCCGCCAAGCGTTTTGCTTGGGGGTGGGTCTTAAGTCTCGGACGGACGCCAATCGACCAATTCCAACTGAATGGTGCGGCGGTCGTTGAAAAAATTCCACGCCAGCTCGACCGCGAAATCCAAGGGCACTCCGGTCGGTGGCAGGCGGTCGGCCATTTTCCAAGCCACGCCGAAGAGACGGCGGCGTCCGTCGCCGGTCTCGAGCGCGAAACGGAAATGAACGCTTTTGAAAATGTCTGGACG
The DNA here is from genome assembly GCA_027485045.1 of Opitutaceae bacterium. Classification (GTDB taxonomy): domain Bacteria; phylum Verrucomicrobiota; class Verrucomicrobiia; order Opitutales; family Opitutaceae; genus IMCC26134_A. Next base: position 2,231 of record JAIXRU010000299.1, read on the forward strand.
TTGCCGCAGCACCACGCCGCGCAAGCCGAACCTGGGCTCCGGATTGGCCTGCCCGAAGGGGTGCATGAGCGCGAGCTCCTCCATGAGGTTTTCGTTGATCTGATCGAGCCTTAACCAAGCGGACAGGGTGAGTTCGGGTTGGATCTCGCGGCCACCGGTCCAGGTTTTCACCGCTTCGGAAAACCGCACCCGAAACGCGTCCAGTCGTGGTTTTTCCAGGGCCACGCCGACGGCCATCGGGTGGCCTCCCCAGCTTGAGAGCAGATCGGCGCAACCGCCCAGCACTTCGACCAGATTAATGCCTTCGACGCTGCGCCCCGAGCCTTTGGCCAGGATGCCTTCGTTGCCCAGTACGATGCAGGGGCGGTTGTATTTACGGCTCACCCGCCCGGCCACGATGCCGACCACTCCGGGGTGCCAGCCGTCGGCGTAGAGCACGATGCCGGCTTGATCGAGCAAGCCACCTTCGATCATGCGCTCGGCTTCGTCGGTGATGCCGCGTTCGATGTCTTGGCGCTCGCGGTTAAACGAGTCGAGCTGCTCGGCGGTTTCGCGGCAGAAGTGCGCGTCTTCGCTTAGAATCAACTCCACGGAAAGCGCGGCGTCGGCCAGGCGTCCGGAGGCGTTTATGCGCGGTCCGAGCCGGAAGGAGATGTCCACCGGCATCAGATCCTGGCCGGGGCGGACGCCGGCCACGTCCATCAGCGCGCGCAGACCGGGGCGGGCGGCCTCCTTGAGCGTGCGCAGTCCGTAGCTGGCGAGGATGCGGTTCTCTTCTTGCAAAGGCACCAGATCGGCGACCGTTCCCAGCGCTACGAGATCGAGGTAATCGCGCAGTTTTACCGACTGCGCTTCGGTGCTGCCCTCGGCGCGCAGCTCCTTGACCAGACCGTGCACGAGTTTGAACACCAGCCCGACGGTGCACATCTGGCGCCAGGCATCGTCGCCGGGCTGGTCGTGCGCGTGGGGGTTGATCAAGATGCCGTGTTCCAAGGGTTTCTCCTTGGAGCGATGGTGGTCGACCACGATGACATCGACTCCGAGCGAGGCCAGGTGGGCGATTTCCTCGTGCGAGTTGGTGCCGCAGTCCAGGGCGATAAACAGGTGAGGCAGGCCGGGCTCCAGGGCTCGGTCGATGGCGCTGCGCGAGAGGCCGTAGCCGTCTTCCATGCGGCGGGGCACCACGAAACGAGGATTCGAACCGAAGCGGCGCAGGATACTGACGAGGAGGGCGGTGCTGCTAACCCCGTCCACATCGTAATCGCCCAGCACTACGATGCTCTCGCCGGTGGCGAGGGCCCGTCGCAGGCGGGCGGTGGCGAGGTCCATGTTTTTGAGCAGGAAAGGATCGGCCAGCCGCGCCAGCGCGGGTTTGAGAAAGGCCTCGGCCGACTCGGGCGAGGTTTGCCCGGCGCGCAGCAGAAGCTCCGCCAGCACGGGACTGATGCCGAGTGCCGTTTCGAGGGCCGCCACCTGGTCGGGTGGCGGCGTATGGTGGATCCAACGCATAACGCAGGGTGGGGGAGGGGGCAGACCCGCGAGTCTGTCGCGCCACCGGATGGGTTGATTAACCCGGGGCGGGCAACTCGCGGGCGCGGCGCACGCCCGTCACACGCAGAGTTAAAGGGCTGGTTTTGCGGGGCCGACCGGTTTGGCCCCGGAGATCTTACCGCCCACTTCCCAGCCGTAAATCGGACGGGCCTCATCGTGATCCACCTTGTCGCGGTCACCCTTGTGCCACCAGTAGAACACCGGCGCAGCAATGAAGACCGAGGAGAACGCACCGGTGATGATACCGATGATAAAGGTGAACGCGATGTCGCGCATCACGCCCGTGCCCGAGACGAAGAGGGCGATGGCGGCGAGCAGGGTGGTGACGCTGGTGAGGATCGAGCGTGAGAATACCTTGCGCAGCGAGTCGTTGATAATGTCCCGCAAGTTGGACGTCGGGTTGAGCTTCATTTCTTCACGGATTCGGTCGAAGACTACCACGGTGTCGTTGATCGAGTAACCGGCGATGGCCAGGATGGCCGCCACCATCGGGGCCGAGAATTGGTGGCCGAAAAGCACGAAAATACCGATGGTCAGGAGAATGTCGTGGATCGAGGCGACCACGGCACCGAAACCAAAGCCCCACTCGAAGCGCAGGGCGACGTAGAGGAGAATGATGACCATAGACAGAGCCAAGGACACCAGAGCATTGGTTTTTATTTCACTGCCGATGGTGGCACCGATGCTGTTAATGCCGATCTGTTCATATTTGGCTTCGGGGTGGGCTTTTTGCAGGGCCGAAACCAAGGCGTTGGATTTACCCACGGCGGTTTCGAGACGGAGAGTCTCGCCGCCTACTCCGCCGATGGCGGCGACGTAGGTCGGGGTGACTTCGCCGGTGCCGGCTTTTTCCGCGATGGTTCTGATTTCGGCGGTATCGATGCGCTTTTCGAAGCTCAGGGTGGCGATGTCGCCGCCGAGGAAGTCCACGCCGTAGATGCGGTCGCCCTTGTTAAACACGTAGACGGCGGAGCAGAGCACTAGAACCCAGGAGACGATGAAGGCGGGTTTGCCGAGCTTCACGAAGTCGACATTTCCGATGCGGATCGGGTTCAACATGCGCAGGCGTTTCAGGATGCCGCCGGTGATCAGCCAATCGAGGACGAGGTGGCCGAAAATCAACACCGAGAACAGGGTGGAGAACACGCCGATGGCGAGCGTCACGCCGAAGCCTTTGATCGGGCCGCTGCCGAGACCGATCATCACGGCGCAAATCGCGAGTTGGGTGATGTGCGCGTCAAGAATGGTGGTGAAGGCTCGATCGTAGCCGGCATGGTGGGCGGCAATCAGGGATTTGCCCGCGCCGAGTTCGTCGCGCATGCGTTCAAAAATGAGGATGTTCGCGTCCACCGCCATGCCGAGGGTGAGTACGATACCGGCCAGGCCGGGGAGGGTGAGCGTGGCGCCGATCGAGGCCATGCAGGCCAGGACCAAGGCCACGTTAAAGGCCAGTGCGATGATGGCGATGCCGCCGCCGATGGTGTAGTAAGTCACCATGAAGGCGGCGACCAGTGCGGTGCCGATCACGGAGGCGCGGACACCGCTGTCGATGGCGTCCTGGGCGAGCGAGGGCCCGACTTCGTATTGCTCCTGGACCACCAGAGGAAGGTCGAGCGGGTTGTTCAAGACGTTGGCCAGATCCATGGCCTCGCGCTGGGAGAACTGACCGGTGATCTCGGCGCTGTCGCTGTTGATTTCTTCCTTAACGCCGGGCGCGGAGTAGAGGCGGCCGTCGAGCAGGATGGCGAGCTGGGCTCGGGCCTCGGGATTGCCGGTGCGCTGGACTACTTCCTGGGTCAGCTTGGCGACTTCGCGGGTGGTCTCGGCGAACTGTTTGCGGCCTTGGTCGTCGAACTTGAGGATGATGCGGAAGCGGCCCATTTCGTCCATGGTCGCGTAAGCATTGCTGACGTGCTGACCGGTCATTTCCCAGAGGCGTTTAACAAAATATTCCTGGGTGACGGTGCGTCCGTCACGCAGGTCCATTTCCTGGCTTTTGATTTCGTAGCCGGTGGGGATGTCGCCGGGGGCGGCGGTTTCGGGGCGGTTAAACGGATCGACGAGGTGGAAGGAGAGGCGCGCGGGTTTCTGCACGGCGACGAGCACGTCGGGGTTGTCGCGGGTGTTTACGCCGGGCAGTTGGACTTCTATGCGGTTGGCACCGACGGCGCGAATCAGCGGTTCGGCGACGCCGAGGCCGTTGATACGGTCGCCGATGATCTCGATCGCTTTGCTGAGTTTTTCTGCGCGTTCATCCTCGGCGAGGGTGCCGGCGGCCTGCTCGTCCACCGCGAGGGTGAAAGCGACGCCGCCCTTGAGGTCGAGGCCGAGCTGGAGACGGCCCTTTGATTTGGCCATGAGGTGCTCCAGCAAGAGGGTGTTTTTCTTGGTGATGTTGGTGAGCGAGCTCTCCAGCGGGATGCCGGGGAAATACTCCTTGGCGAGGTCGATGCGGCGTTCGTTGGCCAGATCGCGCAGGGCTACGAAGACCGAGGGGCTTTGCTTGGCTTCGAACCGGGTGCGGGCTTCGGCCAGCAGTTTTTGGAAGTCTGCATTCTTGGTTTCAACCCGACTGCCGATGTAGGTCGGCACGTCGCGGTCGCTGACGGGCACGAGCGATAGCACGGCCCAGAGCACGATGACGAAGCTCAGCACGAGCTTCCACAGATTGCGTTTAAGCATGTTGGTATTTGGTTAAAAAAACGGGGGGCGCGGCGCGGGACCGACGCAACTTTGGGGTGGGGGATTAAAGCAACGCGGCACCGGCTGAAGACCGGTGCCGCGAATGATCGAGGGCGGTGTACTTACTTTTTAACGGAGTCTTTGCGCACCACGTCGTGCACGAAACTCTTGGCGATCTCGACCTTCACGCCTTCGGCGATGCGGACGACGTAGCGGTCGTCGCGCTTGGCGGTGATCTCGCCGTAGATGCCGCCGGAGGTTACAATTTCGTCACCGGTGCTCAGGGCTTCCAGCATCTTGGCGTGCTCTTTTTGCTTTTTGCGCTGGGGTTGAATAATGAGGAACCACATCGCGGCGAACATGAAACCGATGAAGAGGACATTCATCAGGCCGGCGCCGGCGGGAGCGGCTTGGGCGACAAAGAGCAGCGAATTGGAGAGAGTGTTCATTTTCGGAATTGCGAGTCGTGGTTTTTAGACGAGGAATCGCGAAATAACCGCGCCCGCCTCCGCGAACGCAAGCCATAACCCGTCCATCCTCTCCGCTCGACTTTAGCCTACACCCCGTCCCTCTTACCTTTCCCAATCTGTGAAAAGCAAAACCGCCTCCGCCACACCTGCCTGGTCAATCGCCAATTCCGAAGAAATCTACGGGTTCAAACGCTGGGGGGCCGGCCACTTCGGCGCCGGAGATGACGGCACCGTAACCGTGCAGCCTCTCGCCGATGGTCGCGTCATCCGCATCATGGATGTGGTGGACGAAGCCGTCGCCATGGGCCTCAAGGCCCCGCTCGTAATTCGTTTCCAAGACCTGCTGCGCCATCGCGTGGAACAGCTTAACGGGGTGTTCGCCCAGGCGATCAAGGACGAGGGCTACAAGGGCAGCTACCGGGGTGTTTTCCCGATCAAGGTTAACCAACTCCGCGAGGTGGTGGAGGAGATCGTCTCCGCCTCCAAGGGCTTCAACTACGGCCTCGAGGCCGGCTCCAAGCCCGAGCTCATGATCGCGATGGCCATGCATGAGGGCTCCAATTCACTGATCATCTGCAACGGCTACAAGGACCACGATTTCCTCCGCATCGCCCTGCTGGGGCGAAAGCTGGGCAAAAAAGTGATTATCGTGGTCGAGCAACTCGCCGAGCTCGACGACATCATTCGGGTCTCCGAAGAGGTCGGGGTGAAGCCCCTGATCGGCTTTCGCGCCAAGCTCCAGACCCGGGGCGAAGGCAAGTGGTCTTCCTCCACCGGCGACAACGCCAAGTTCGGCCTGAACACCGCCGAAATCCTTTTCGCCTGCGAAAAACTACGCGCCGCTAAGCTCACTGCTTCGCTCAAGCTCGTGCATTTCCACATCGGCTCGCAGGTGCCGAATATCCTTACGATCAAGAATGCCGTGGTCGAGGCCTCCCGTTTTTACTGCCAGCTCGCCAAGATGGGTTTCCCCATGGGCTATCTCGATGTCGGCGGCGGTCTGGGGGTCGATTACGACGGCTCCCGCACCAACTACGAATCGTCCATGAATTACTCCATGGCCGAGTACGCCCGCGACGTGGTGGCCAACGTGCGCGACATCTGTGATGCCATGGCCGTGCCGGTGCCCGATCTCGTATCCGAATCCGGCCGCGCCATCGTCGCCCCGCACGCCATGCTGGGGGTGGAGGTGTTCGAGCGTAGCAACAAACGTGAGACGCTCGGGGTGCAGCACCAGCCC
>JAIXRU010000123.1 GCA_027485045.1 Opitutaceae bacterium
GACGCCACCCAGCCCGCCAATGCCCTTGCCGCGCTCGATCGCGTGCGTCTGCTCACCGCCCACCGCGAACACCTGCTCGGCGCCGCCGGAGTGAACGCCGCCATCGACCGGCAACTGCGCCAACGCCCCGGCCTTGTTCGCGCCCCCAACGAACCGATCATCATCAACCATAACGATGCCGAGACCGGCCTGACCAACGGCTCGGTCGGCGTGATCATGAACGATGCCGCCGGTCGCGCCGCGTTTTTCCCTGCCGCCGACAGCCAGCCCGCTCCCCGACGTTTCCCTCTGGGCCAGTTGCCTGACTACAGCCCGGCCTGGGCTCTCACCATCCATCGGGCGCAAGGCAGCGAATTCGACCACGTGGTCGTTGTTCTGCCTACGGAGTCTAGCCCGCTGGCCACGCGGGAACTGATTTATACCGCCATTACCCGTGCCAAACACCAAGTTTACCTCTGGGGATCGACTACGACGGTGATTGCAGCGCTGAGCGAACACGCCCTGCGCTGCACCCTGTTGGAAGCCTGCCTGGATCGAGACTAGCCTCAGACACGCCCTAGTTCGAAAGCCTTTAAGCTCAACACTCTACAATCCGAAGAGCTTGATTTTATCCTTGCCCGAATTGGCCGTCGTCGAAGTCAGCAAGACCAACTGCTGATTGGCATCGAGTCTCAATTCCAATTGGGAACTCTTGGCCAAGCCCTGGAGAAAGGTCGCCAGATTTACCACATAACGAATCTCCGTGTTGATCCGGGCATCGGCGGCCTCGCCTTCCAGTCGAATCGAAATCGGCCGTCCGTCCGGCAGGCGAAAATCACTGGAGGCCAAACGCTTGTTGAGCGTCTCCACGACTTCGTCAGCGGGGATATCGGCATAGGTCCGGGGAGTGAGGCTCAAAAGCTGGGCGACCATCTCCCAATCCTTATCAGTTAAGGGGCGCAAACTGTCTCCCGCCTCGGCAGTAGCAGCTTCTGGGGACGAAGCCAGAGAGCGAAGGTAGTCCTGATCCGCCGTGGAGAGACGTTCGACACGAAGATCAAAAACCTTGCCGTCAGCACGCTCGATTTTGATCGAGCCATCCACTGGCGGTGTCAGCAGACGAGCTTGTATGGAGCGGCCCTGTAGGTCGGTCCAATTACGAGTGGCAGAAGCATCGGTGCCGAAAAGGGTAGTGGCACCGAGGAGAAAAGGGGCAACCAAGCTAAGGAGCTTGGAAGTGTTCATACGCAAAAGATCTACATATAGTGCCTAGGCTCGAAGCAAGGAAAATACGTAAAAATATTTACAGCAAACGGGAGGCACCGGGCTACTCAACTCTCGCGCCCCGCAGCCGCTATTCCTTCTAGAATGCGCTCCGATGCTTCGATCCCCTTACGCATCACGCCGAGGTGAAAGCTCTCGTCCGGTGCATGCAGATTATCCTCCGGAAGGAAGAGTCCCATCATCACCGAATCTAGCCCCAGCACCCGTTTAATGTCGGCGATGATCGGCACACTCCCGCCCTCGCGCAGGTACAGGGGAGCCTTGCCAAACACGTTGGCGATGGCGGTGTCTGCCGCGCGAAAAGCGCTGGCCAGCACGGGAGACTGCCCGGCAGGCGTATTGCTGCGGTCGGGCGGCACCACCACGTAAGGCGTGCCGCTGTGCTGGTCGATCACCCGATAGGTCACATCCTTGGGCATGCGCTCGGCAATGGTGCGGTAGAGCAGCTCGCGGATCTTTTCCGGCTGCTGATTGGCCACCAGCCGACAACTGATTTTAACGAAGGCTTTGCTCGGAATCACGGTCTTGGTGCCCTGCCCTTGGTAGCCGCCGCCGATTCCGTTGAATTCCAGGGTGGGCAGGAAGCGCGTCGCCTCAAAAGGGGTGTAGCCTTTCGTGGTATAAAACGCCGGTATGCCGAGAAACTCGCGATACTGCGCCTCACTCTGCCCGAAGCGGGTCAACTGTTCCCGCTCCCATGGCTCGACATCGAGCACGTCGTCATAAAACCCCGGCACATTCACCCGCCCGTCGGCATCGTGTAGCGAGGCGCAAAGCTCGGCCAGGGCCTGAATAGGGTTGCGCAACACGCCGCCATGCAGACCGGAGTGCAAATCGGTGCGCGCACCGGTCACTTCCACATCGCACAAGACCAGCCCGCGCAAACCGCAGGTGATCACGATCTGGTCTTCGCGCGGGCTGCCGGTATCGGACAGCAACACCATATCTGCCTTACGCAGGCGCTCGGCGTGGGCCTTCAAAAAACCGGGGAAACTCGGGCTGCCCATCTCCTCTTCGCCCTCGATCATGAAGGTGATGCGCAAGGGCAAATCCGGGCGTCGCTCCAGTAAACGCGCCACTGCGGCGACATGGGTCAGCAGGGGGCCCTTGTTGTCCGCCGCTCCGCGCCCGTAGATGCGCTCGCCGCGCACCGAGGGCTCGAAAGCCGGACTGCTCCAGAGATTAAGCGGGTCGGCCGGCTGAACATCGTAATGCCCGTAAATGATCACGTGCGGCCACGAATCCGGCCCCTTGCGTTCGGCCAGAATCACCGGATGCAGCGGCGTGGGCACGATCTCGACTATGAAACCGATGCGCCCTAGCAAGCCGGCGATGAAATCTCGCGCTCCATCCATGCCCGCCTGAAACGCAGGATCGGCGGAAACGCTCGGGTGGCGGATAAACTCTTTCAGGGCTTCGACAGGATCAAACATGGCGGAAGGGTTTGGTTTCTAAGCGGTTAATGGATAAGAAAATCGTGATTCGCCGTCTGGTTCCGGCGGTCAGGGTGTTTTCCGGCGGTCCGAGGAGCGCCTGCGTTCCGCAGGCTGACTCAGCGACCCAGAAACCGCTTCAACTCCTCCTGCTCGGTCGCGGCGGGCTTGGCTGGCGCGGTGGGCTTGGGTGGGCTTACGGCGGCGGGTGGGTTAGGCGCTCCCGTCGCCGGAGCCGGAGCTGCGGGCGCGGGCGCGCCACCCATCGCTTGGTTGGCCTTGGCTTGCTCGTAAATCGGCATCAAGCCGGGCGCGAGACGCTGCAAGTTGGCGATGCGTTCCTGGGAGGGTGGATGGGTGGACAAAAACTTGGGCGGCCGGCCGCCGGTTTCCTTGGCCGCCATCTTGGTCCAGAAGGTGACTGCGGCGCGCGGATCGTAACCGGCGCGAGCCGCGAAACGCAGCCCGACCACATCCGCCTCTGTCTCGTGATCACGCGAATACGCCAGCGAACCAAGCGTGCTGCCCAGCCCGTAAGCGAGCAGGTAGTATTCCCGGTTTTTATCTTCCTGGGTGCCAATCGCCAGCGCCGCCCCGCCGATGCCGATTAACATCGCTTGCGACTGGCGCTCCGCTCCGTGGCGGCTGCTCACATGGGCGACTTCGTGGCCCATCACCACCGCGATTTCGTCGTCACTGGAGGCGAGGTTGATCAGACCGGTGTAAACGCCGACTTTGCCACCGGGCAGGGCGAAGGCGTTGATCTGTTCGGACTCGAATACGACAAACTCCCACTGTGCGTTGGGCAGCTCGCGACCGACCGATCCGGCGATGTTTTTACCGATGCGTTGGATGCGCGCATTAAGGACCGGGTCGCGCGAAATTTTCTCCTGTTTCTTGATCTGGCTAAACGCATCGAGTCCCATCTGGGCCTCCTGCGAAGCCGATACGAGAATCACCTGTTTACGCCCGGTTTCCTGCACCGTGGCGCAGCCGGTGAGTTGAACCAACGCAACGATCAGGACGGATAATCCGGTAAAATAGCGCTTCATAAAAACACCACCATGCTCGCCCAAGTGCATTCGGCAACCCTGCGGTGAACCATCACCAGAATGACACAAAAAGCCGCCGAAAACCCAGCCGCCTAGCGATAAACCCCACCAGCAAGCGCCCCGCAGGCCTCTTCGCCCGACTCAACCCAACTGCTGGGCGTAACCGGCGGCGTCGAGCAATCCAACCGGCAGTTCCCCGGTCACTCGCACCTTAAGCATCCAAGCTTCGCCGTAAGGATCTTTGTTCAAGGTCTCGGGTGCGGCGTCGAGCGACCCATTCGTTTCCAAGACGGTGAAAGCCGCCGGAGCATAAAGATCCGACGCGGCCTTCACCGATTCCACCACCCCAAAGGTCGCCCCGGCGGCGAAGGTGGCGCCGACCTTGGGCAACTGCACGAAGGTGATGTCGCCCAGGCTGGACTGGGCGTAATCTGTTATTCCCACCACTGCGGTGCCGTCAACGGCGGGGCGGATCCATTCGTGGGACTTGGCGTAGCGCAGATCGGCGGGAATGTTGCTCATAAAAAGATAAAGATAAGGAGTCGCTTGGCTGAGGTTGGGGAAAGCATTAAATCAACCCTGCTTCAACGGAACGAAGGGTGGTTTGGCGAGTTGCAGCGGGATCAAGGTTCCGCGGATATCCACTGAAAGGGCGGCGGCAGCGGCGGCGGTTTCCACCAGTGCGGAACCAATCGCCTCGTTTAAAATCGGTGAAAGCGTGCCGGAGAGCACGCGGCCCACCACCGCCCCGGCGGACCCAAGCACGGGGGTGTCGGCGCGAACAATGCGGCGGTCCCCGGTGCGGAAATAGATCACCTTGTGCGAGGCTCCCTCGGCCTTCTCGCGCCGAAGCGCGGCATGGCCCGTGCAGGGCTGCGCCTTGTCCAGTTTCACCGTCCAGCCGAGACCGGCGGTGAGCGGGGAAAGCGTGGCGGAGAGTTCGTGTCCGTAAAGCGGATACCCGGCCTCCAGTCGCAGGCTGTCGCGCGCGCCCAGCCCGGCCAATTCCAGCCCGAAAGGACGCCCTGCGGCCAGCAACGCCTCAGCCAGCGTGACGGCATCGGCGGCGGCGTGGTAAAGCTCAAAGCCGTCCTCGCCCGTGTATCCGGTGCGGCTGATCAGGCAGTGCACCCCGGCCACCGTGCCCTCGCAGAAATGGTAATAGCCCACCGCCCCGAGTTTGGCTCCGGTGAGCGATTGAACGATCTGCGCCGCGCGCGGGCCCTGCACCGCGAGCAAGGCATAGTCGGCCGAACGATCCGTGATCGTAACCGCAAAGCCTGCCGCCTGGGTGCGAATCCAAGCTAGATCCGTCGGGATGTTTCCGGCATTGATACAGAGGAAATAATCCTCCGGGCCGCGCATATACACCAGCAGGTCGTCCACCGTGCCTCCCGTCTCGTTGCACATCGGCGAGTAAAGCACGCGGCCGGGGTAAAGCTTGGCGACTTCGTTGGTCACCAAGTGCTCCAGAAAGGCCAGCGCCTGCGGGCCGCGGACATCAACCTCGCCCATGTGGCTGACATCGAACAAACCGGCCGCGCGCCGCACCGCCTTGTGTTCCTCCAGAATGGAACGGTATTGGACGGGCATTTCCCAGCCGGCGAAATCGACCAGGCGGGCGCCGTGGGCGGCATGAAAATCGCGTAGCGGGGTGCGTTGAAGGTCGCTCATTAAATAGAGTGAGTAAAAGGCACGCGAACCCACCTCACGGGCAACAAAAAAGGCACCCGTCGAGGGTGCCTGATAAAGGAGCTGGGATGAGCCTGAGCTTAATACCGAAATTCCCTCATAAAGGCATTTTTTCCAATGCTAAGTCGCCAAGGCAAAAAGGTCGCTAAGACCTAAAAATAAATTGAATCTTTGCGTGCCTCTGCGCGTCTTCGCGAGCTGCTTCCCACCATTCCCTCCAGAAAAAATTAGTAGAAAAAAGGGGAGAGAGGTAACCGCCCGAACTTCGACCGATGGCGCTTACAGCCCGCCCATGTCGGCGAACTGGTCGGTCGGGGCGCGTTCGCCGCCGTCCGGCCAGAGGATCATGCCGGCACCCACGGTGGCGTTGGTAAATTCGTCGATCAGGATAAAACTGCCCGTGGTGCGGTTGCGTTTATAGGGGTCGATCATCAGCGGCGTGGCGGTGCGAACGTGGATGCGGCCAATGTCGTTCATACCCACGCTAACATCCTCGGTCTGTTTGCGGAGGGTGTTGATATCGACTTTGTAGCGGACGGTCTTGAGCGCGCACTTGGTCTCGCGCGTGGTGTGGCGGAGGATGTATTTGCCCGCCGGGTTGAGCGGCTTGGGCGAGAACCAGCAGATCATCGCCTCAATGTCCTGAGTGACGACCGGCTGGTTGTTGAGCTTGGCAAAAAGATCGCCGCGCGAGCTGTCGATCTCGCGGTCCAGGGTGATCGCGACCGACATCGGCGCAAAGGCCTCGGCCAGCTCGCCCTCGGGACCGTGGATGCTCTTGATCTTGGCCGGCAGCCCGGAAGGCAGGGAAACGATGTCGTCGCCGGGTTTGAACACGCCGCCCGCCACCCGGCCCGCGAAGCCGCGGAAATCGTGGTGCGCGTCGTTGTTGGGGCGGATGACGGTCTGGATCGAGAAACGCGGATCGACGTGGTTGTGATCGCTGCCGATATAAACGGTTTCGAGGGTGTAGAGTAGTGCGCCGCCTTGATACCAGGGCGTGCGGGTGGACTTATCGACGACGTTGTCGCCGTGCAGAGCGGAGATGGGGATGAACTTGATGTCGGGGATGTTAAGGCGGGAGGCGAACTCGCTGAACTGGGCCACGATCTCGTTGAAGCGAGCCTCGGAGAAGTCCACCAGGTCCATCTTGTTAACCGCCACCACGACGTGGGGAATGCCGAGCAGGGAGGCGATGAAGGAGTGGCGGCAGGTCTGCTCGATCACGCCTTTGCGGGCATCGATCAGGATGATGGCGAGGTTGGCGGTGGAGGCGCCCGTCACCATGTTGCGCGTGTATTGGATATGGCCGGGCGTGTCGGCGATAATGAACTTCCGCTTGGGGGTGGCGAAGTAACGATAGGCGACGTCGATGGTGATGCCCTGCTCGCGCTCTGCGCGAAGGCCGTCGGTGAGGAGCGCGAGGTTGAGGTTGTCCTCGCCGCGCTGCTCGGTGACGCGTTCGAGATTCTCCAGCGTGTCCTCGAAGATCGCCTTGGAATCGTAGAGGAGGCGGCCGATGAGAGTGGATTTACCGTCGTCCACCGAGCCTGCGGTGGTGAAGCGCAGGAGGTCCATGGAGAGGTAGTGTTCGTCAGTGTGGACAGGAGTGGAAGCGGTGCTCATTTTTAAAGGTGCAAAACTCAAAACGCCAAAGGGCCAAACGCCCAAAGAGCGGCGTGCCAACGGCGAGGGTTAGATGCGGTTTTGAAATTCGGGAATAAAGTGCGTTGGAAACTTTTGGATTTTGGCGATTTGGCGCTTGGGATTTCTCAGAAATACCCGGCCTTCTTGCGGTCTTCCATGGCGGATTCAGAACGCTTGTCGTCCGCGCGAGTGCCGCGCTCGGTCACCCGGGCCGAGGCGACTTCCTGAATGACCTCGGCCAAGGTGGCGGCGGGTGACTCGACCGCACCGGTGCAGGTGCTGTCGCCTACAGTGCGATAGCGTACGACGCGTTCCTCGTAGCGCTCGCCTTCGAGCAAGGTGATGTAGGGCGATTCGGCCAGCAGCACGCCGTTACGATTTACGATGCGGCGGGTATGGCTGAAGTAGATCGAGGGGATGCGCAGTTTCTCGCGGGCGATGTATTGCCACACGTCCATCTCGGTCCAGTTTGAGAGCGGGAAAACGCGGAAGTGTTCGCCCAGGTTCTTGCGGCCATTGAACAAGTTCCAGAGCTCGGGGCGTTGATTTTTGGGATCCCATTGGCCGAACTCGTCGCGGTGGGAAAAGAAACGTTCCTTCGCGCGGGCTTTTTCCTCGTCACGGCGGGCGCCGCCGAGGCAGGCGTCGAATTTAAACTCTTCGATGGTGTCGAGCAACGTGATGGTCTGGAGGCCGTTGCGAGATGGGTTCGGCCCCTTCTCCTCTTGGCAGCGACCGGCTTTGATCGAGTCCTCAACGTAGCGAACGACCAGGCGGGCTCCGATGTCCTGCGCGAACCAATCCCGATACTCGATGGCCTCGGCAAAATTGTGTCCGGTGTCGATGTGCACCAAGGGGAAAGGGATGCGAGCCGGAGCAAAGGCTTTCTGCGCCAAACGGGCCATAACAATGGAATCTTTGCCGCCAGAAAACAGCAGCGCCGGGCGTTCAAACTGGGCGGCCACTTCGCGCAGCACGAAGATAGCCTCATGTTCGAGTTGGGCCAGATGGGTGAGATTGTAGGAGGACATGAAGGATAAAGGGATCGGGAAGTATCGATGAGACGTAAACTCAGCGCCGAACCATGGGCAGCTGAATGCGGGGCAAGACCGCGGCATGCAAGGCCGTCAAACAGGCCTCCGGAGACATGCTCTCAGTATCGAGCACCAAGGTGCCAAGGTCATTCGCGTCCGGTACGAAAAGCGGCGGCTCGAAGGCGGAGTCACGCCCGGTGAACTGCCCCACCCCATCGGCCGCTGCCTTGGCGTAGAGACCTTTGGGGTCACGTTGCGCGCAGGTCGCAAAACTGGCCTGCACATAAACTTCCAGGAGGTCTTCGCGACCGATTATAGTGCGGGCAAGATCGCGCAAACTTCTCAGCGGCGTAATGAACGAGCACAGGGTAACGAGACCCGCATGCGCATGGAGTTTAGCCACTTCAGCGACCCGGCGAATGTTTTCCGCCCGATCCGCATCGGAAAAACCGAGCCCTCGATTCAGTCCGCTTCGAATATTGTCTCCATCCAAAAGCTGGGTGGCAAAACCCTCCGCGTGCAGGCGACGCTCAAGCGCGATGGCCAGCGTGCTCTTTCCCGAGCCGGATAACCCATAAAGCCAGATCACCTGTCCGCACTGCCCCAGCCGCTGTTGTTTGTCCGCGCGCGCCAAAACGCGGTCAAAAATCGGGTGAAGATTTGCGGCTGCATCCATATGTTGAGTAAATTGATAAACTTTTAGATGATTAACCCCGACGACAAGTTAATTCCCCAATAAAATAGGGGATTAACTCAGCACTTAATCCAAGTAATTAAAATGCAGCTTATTGCGCAAGAGTCGTATCCGCTTCCTTAGCTTCCGTGGAAATGGCCGGGCGAAAACGCAGCGCGGGAGGCACGCTTAACTCATCCTCCAATTCACGAATCCGCTCCAAAACAATCGCGGCCTGGGCGAAGGGATTAGTGGCATCAAGCTTGGGGTGAAGGTTCTTTAGAAATGCGTAGGCCTCCGGCTTTCGGTTTAGTTTACGCAAGAGCTCCGCGTAAATGCGGGCGGCATAGAAGGGGGCCTCCGGATGCTTCGTTGCCTGCATATAGTACTCGGAAGCCTTCTCCAAGTCCTTGAGCCGATTGAGGTAAATGTTACCGATTTCAAGTGTCAGCAACGGGTGTTCGGGATGAAACGCGAAGGCGCCTTCGAGATACTTGATCGCCACTTGAGACTGCTCTTCGTCGAAGCGGCGCTGCACCAAACTCGGCGTAGCCTCGTAGCCCCCCGCCCGCGCGATGCGCCAATGCGGCATGTCGTAAGCGATCATGCGCGAACCGTTTAACCAAAAATACAGCGGTCGCGGATCGATCGCGGTGACCATTTTAATCGAGGTCTGGGTGCCGGGCAGATCGCTATCCTCCCAAAAAGAGTTCGTGCGCAGCCAAAAAAAATCCGCCGCAATCGCGCGAAACCCGCCCAAGAGACCAACCGTAATACCTTGACCAAGAGCATCCTTTATCGACTCCAGCACCAGTGCGGGTTGTGTCGCGCTCATTTCCTTCCACGCCCCGCGTTCCAGCGGATTGCTGAGCATCCCGGCGAGCACCAAACCGGTCAGCACCGTTAACCCCGTGCGCGCCGGACGAAAGGCAACAGTGTCAAATCTCACGGTGACGAAAACTATACACGGCCAAACCACCGATAACCCCGATATAGAAGAGCCCGTAAGCGGCGATTCTGAGCGCCAGCGCCCCATCTATCCCCGCACCCTGCCCAATGCTATCTGCCAGGTTAAAGAGCTGAAAATTAGGAAAAACCAGCCCGAGCAATCGCACCGCCAGCGCCGCCGCCACGCTGTCCACCTTGCTCCACGAATCACTCGCAAGATGTTGCAGGTGACAGATAATCAGCAGGAAAAAACCCATAACCACACTGAATAAGTTGGTATTGGAGAAACTGGAAACCAACAGCACGAGGGCGGCGAGCACACCGAATTTGATCCACTGCAAGCCCCCCGCGATCAGCAAATCGCCGTAACGAATCAAACGTCCATCGGCAAATGCTTCCGGGTCGAAGTGCATAAGCTGGGTCTCCCGTTGCCACAGCAGCACCATCAGCAAACCCACCGTGAGCGCGCAGAAAACTCCGATCACCGAGAACACCCCAAGCAATTTACCGAAGATAAATTCCGCGCGCCAGATTGGCTTGGCCAGCAAGGTGAGCGCGGTGCGATTTTCGATTTCGCTAAAAAACAACTGAGCGGTTGTCGCAATCGTTAAAGCCGAGCCGAAAAACACCAGGGCGCCAAAACCGAAATCGGCGATAAACTTGAGCTCCGAGGAGCCGAAATTAA
>JAIXRU010000211.1 GCA_027485045.1 Opitutaceae bacterium
GGTTACGAACCCACCCCGCAGGACATCGTCAAAACCCAGCGCGCCGACCTCGTGCTTTGGAACGGCCTGAATCTCGAACGCTGGTTCGAGAAGTTCTTCGTCAACATCAAGGACGTGCCCTCCGCCGTGCTCACCGACGGCATCGAACCCATGTCCATTAGCGCGGGCCCCTACTCCGGTAAACCCAACCCCCATGCCTGGATGTCCCCGGCCAACGCCCTGATCTACGTCGAAAACATCCGCGCTGCTCTCGCCAAGGCCGACCCCGCCAACGCACTCGTCTTCACTGCCAACGCCGCCGCCTACGCGGAAAAAATCCGCGCCCTCGACGCCCCGGTCCGCGCCCAGCTCGACCGCATCCCCGCCGCCCAACGCACCCTCGTCACCAGCGAAGGCGCCTTTTCCTACCTGTGCCGCGACTACGGGCTCAAACAGCTCTACCTCTGGCCGATCAACGCCGACGCCCAGGGCACGCCGCAACAGGTCCGCGCCGTAATCGATGTCGTTCGTCGTGATAAAATCCCCGTCGTCTTCAGCGAGAGCACCATCAGCCCCAAGCCCGCCCGGCAGGTCGCACGCGAGACCGGCGCCCGCTACGGCGGCGTGCTCTACGTGGACTCGCTGACCGGCCCGGACGGCCCCGCGCCGACCTTCCTCGCCCTGCTCGAAACCAACGCCCGCACCATCGTCGCCGGCTTCCTCGACACAAAATCCGCCAAATGACGTCGCCCGCCCGTTTCGCCTTCACACTCGCCGCCACCGCCGCCGCAACCAGCGCAATGGCGGCTGGTAATATCGGTGTCACGCGTAATACTCCCGACCTACAGCCTTTCGTAGGCCTCACCCTCCGCTCTTGATCGCTCGCCCGGACCGCTCGGCCCCGCCCTCCTCACACCCATGTCACCGCCAGTATCCAACGAGCTCCCACTCACCCTCGCCGCCCAGCAGGTCTCCGTCACTTACCCCAACGGCCACACTGCCCTCTCCGACGCCACCTTTACCCTCACCGGCGGGACCATTTGCGCCCTCGTCGGCGTCAATGGCTCGGGTAAATCCACCCTCTTCAAGGCCCTCATGGGCTTCGTCACGCCTACCGCCGGCCGCGTCACGATAGCTGACGCCCCCGTGCGCGAGGCCCAGCGCAAAGGTTGGGTCGCTTACGTCCCTCAAAGCGAGGAGGTGGACTGGACCTTCCCCGTCAGCGTCGAGGACGTGGTTATGATGGGGCGCTACGGCTACATGAATTTCCTGCGCACTCCGCGCCCGGTTGATCGCGAGGCCGTCACCGCCGCCATCCAGCGCGTCGGACTATCCGATCTCCGCAAGCGCCAGATCGGAGAACTCTCCGGTGGGCAAAAAAAACGCGTCTTCGTCGCCCGCGCCCTCGCCCAGCAGGGTCGCATCATCCTGCTCGATGAACCTTTCACCGGGGTGGACGTGAAGACCGAGGAGGCCATCGTCACCCTGCTCCGCGAACTTCGCGCCGAGGGCCGGCTCATCCTCGTTTCCACCCACAACCTCGGCTCGGTTCCCGAGTTTTGCGACCAGGTGGTGCTCATCAACCGCACCGTGCTCGCCTGCGGCCCCACCGCCGAGGTTTTCACGGCCGAGAACCTCTCCCGCGCCTTTGGCGGCGCGCTCCGCCACTTCGATCTCTCTCACTCCACTGTCGAAGCCCACGACGGCCGCCAGGTCACCGTGCTCACCGACGACGAACGCCCGCTCGTGCTCGGCCAAGGCGGGCACTTGGAATACCGCGACCGCGCAGCCCACCAAAAACTCGTCGACGAACGCGAGGCCGCCAAAACCACCGCCCGTGATGTTTGACCACCTGCTAGAGCCCTTCCGCTACGACTACATGCTCACCGCGCTCTGGGTGAGTGCGCTCATCGGCGCGGTCTGCGGTTTGCTCTCCGGTTTCGTCACCCTCAAAGGGTGGTCGCTGCTCGGCGATGCCCTCTCCCATGCCGTCGTGCCTGGAGTTGCGCTCGCCGCCCTCGCCGGTCTGCCGTTTTCCGTCGGGGCCTTCACCAGCGGCCTGCTCGCCGCCGCCGCCATGTCCTTCGTGAAACTCAAAACCCCCGTGCGCGAGGATGCCGTGATCGGTGTGGTTTTCACTGCCTTCTTCGCCTTCGGCATTCTCTTGATCTCGCTCTACCCGATGCAGATCGATCTCAAGAGCATCATCTTTGGCAACATCCTCGCCATCTCGCCCGAGGATGTCGTGCAACTCGTCGCCATCTCCGCGGTTTGCCTGCTCGTGATCGCACTGAAATGGCGCGACCTGCTACTCTTCAGCT
The DNA here is from genome assembly GCA_027485045.1 of Opitutaceae bacterium. Classification (GTDB taxonomy): domain Bacteria; phylum Verrucomicrobiota; class Verrucomicrobiia; order Opitutales; family Opitutaceae; genus IMCC26134_A. The sequence continues at coordinate 2,301 of JAIXRU010000211.1, forward strand.
TCGACCCTAATCAGGCCCGCACCCTCGGCCTTCCCGTGCGTCTTCTACACCTCACGCTCCTCCTGTTGCTCTCGGCCACAACCGTCGCGGCGCTCCAGGCCGTCGGCGCCGTGCTGGTGGTCGCCATGCTCATCACCCCCGGGGCCACCGCCTATCTGCTCACTGATCGTTTCGGAAAACTCCTGCTAATCGGCTCCGCCCTCGGTGCCGTCACCGCTTTTGGAGGCGCTTACGCGAGCTACTTTCTCGATGGAGCCACCGGCGGCTGCATCGTCGTATTGCAGACCTTGTGTTTTTTACTGGCCCTGGTTTTTGCGCCCCGCCACGGCCTGCTCGCCGCCCGCCACGCCCGCCGCACGACCGGCCTAGCGGGAACACTCACACCCTGACTTACCCGCCCCCGCTTTGAACTCACTTCTCCAGCCCTTCCACTTCGGCTTCATGTTGCAGGCCTTCGCCGTGGGCGCACTGGTCGCTGCCGTATGCGCGGTGCTTTCCTGTTTTCTCGTGCTGCGGGGCTGGTCCTTGATGGGCGACGCGGTCTCGCACGCCGTGCTCCCCGGTATCGTCGTAGCCTACGCCGTCGGTCTTCCCTTGCCCGTCGGAGCTTTCGCCAGCGGACTGCTCTGCGCCACCGCGACCGGCTGGATCAAACGCCACACCCGGGTAAAAGAGGACACCGTCATGGGCGTGGTTTTCACCGGTCTCTTCGCCCTCGGACTGGTGCTCTATACCAAGACGCCCAGCGAGCTGCACCTCGACCACATCCTCTTCGGCAACCTCCTCGGTATAGAGCCGGCCCAGCTTCGCCAGACCGCCGTGCTCTCGCTCATCGTACTCGCCGTGGTCATCGCCCTGCGCCGCACTTTTATGCTGGCGACCTTTGACCCTTCGCAGGCCCGCGCGCTGGGCTTTAGTATCCGTAAACTCGACACCGCGCTACTCGTTTTGCTCGCCCTCGCAATCGTAGCCGCACTGCAAGCGGTGGGCATCATTTTGGTGATCGCGATGCTGGTGACGCCGGGCGCGACGGCCTTTCTTCTAGTGCGGAGTTTTGATCGCATGCTGGTTGTCGCCACCGCCATCGCGGTGGGCTCCACCCTGAGCGGTATATACGTGAGCTATTTTGCCAACGCATCCTCGGCCGCTTGTATCGTACTCGTCCAAGCCACCGTGTTCGTCGCCGCCCTGTGCTTTGCGCCCGGCAAAGGCCTGTTACGAAGTGTTCCGCCAACTACGAATTTCACAGAAAATTAGGCGTTAGACGAAACTCAAGGCAGGCTAAGCCAGATACGAACAAGCAGCGCGCAGAGATCCACCCCGATCACGGCCGGCATGAGGGCGGAGATCGCAGTCCACTTCAACGAAGAGGCTTCTTTATCGATTATTTAGAGCATCGTTTAGCACGGATTGTTTAGAGGCTAAAACCTTCAAAAAAACGCCTCTAACGTGTAGGGTTATGCCCCATTTCGCGAGGGGGTCGGCTAGGGTATTTTCAAGCTTCACTTACTAATAGATCCCCGCCCGCACGGTCGTTGTTCTTTTCGCCCATCCGCCAACCCACTTCCTCCCATGCTAAACTACGCCGTCATCTTTCTCATCATCGCACTCATCGCCGGCATCCTCGGCTTCGGGGTTATCGCCGGCACCGCCGCCTCCATCGCCAAGGTGCTTTTCCTGATTTTCCTCATCCTCTTCGTCGTCTCGCTGCTTCGCGGAAAACGTTCGGCCTAAAACCTCCCGATTTTTTACCCATGAAAACTCATACCCAAACCGCGCCGTCTCACCCAACCGCAGTCTGCTCCGAAAAAATTCGCGACTACGCTTTCCACCTCTACGAGCAAAGCGGCTGCGTCCAAGGCCGCGACCTCGATAACTGGCTGGAAGCCTCGGCCTGCCTCCATGCCCACCCCACCGAACCTGCCTCGGTCGCTTTTGCCCCCGTGGACCAGCCCGCCTACGGCCCCGCCGGCCAGGGCCACGTACCCGCCACCACCGGACACATCCACAACGTCGTCAAAGCCAACGCCCACGCCCACGGTCTGCGCCATAGCTAAACATCGCCGAACGCCGTCCTGCTCTCCGATCCCGCCCAAGGCGAGGCCGTTCACCCGTGGTGCAAATCTGCTTTGGAGCGTGAACCCAGCAGAGGGAAGGAGCCAAAGGTTTCCACTGCCTCGGCATGGGATTCTTCAGCGAGCAGGGCGAAACTGATTTCAGGTAAACGGGCACTCAACTGCCCCAGTTCAGCGCGGTTCAGGAGCATGGCGGCGGTGGACAAAGCGTCGGCTTCGGCGGCCGAGGGGGCTTGGGCCCAGGTGCGGAAATAGCCGTGGCAGGGTGTGCCGTCGCGCGGATCGAAGATATGCGTACCTTTTACGGAAGCACCGGAGGCCCCAAGCGCGGTATCGGCCAACCAAATACTTTGGCGTGCCGTAATCCCGATTTCCCATCCTGGAGTTCCGGGAGGAGCCGTCAGGGCGAGCAGGCTGCTGCCGCCGGCGAGCATAAGGGCATTGGGCAGCTCCCACTCGCGCAGAATAGTGGTTGCGACATCGAGGGCGTAGCCTTTGCCGATCGCCCCGAGGTCGAGGTGAACGGGGGCGTCTTCACACCCGACAAGCCGGGTTTCCTCGTCGAGCAGCAAGCGGCCGCGCGGGGTGGCCGGGGTGGCGGCCACCCCGCGGGCGGGGCGCAGGTGCCCGAGGGCGGGATCGAAGGCCCCTCCCGTGGCGGTGGCCAATTCCAATGCTTTTTGGAGGCAGGTAAACGTATCCGGGTGCAGGCGCATGGTCTCCCCGGCCGAGAGGCGTCCCAGTTGGCGAACTTCGCTATCTTCACGGTACCGACTGAGCAATGTTTCCAGTTGATCGATACGGGAAAAGACCTCCTGCACGGCCTGCGCAGCGTAGTCCGGCTCAACGGTGGCCACCTGAACCTCGAACCAAGTCGCCATCGCCTCATGGCGATAACGGTGCAGGGGTAACGGTACGGTGGCTGTCACTTGTAACTGCGGGTTGCGCGCACTACGGCGGGGCGGCTCAGAGCTGGGGAAACTTTACCCAGACCGCGCCGGCGCGGGAGCTGGCCACGGCGGTCTCGATAAACGCCATGCCTTCGACGCCGTCTTCGATGGTCGGGAAGTCTAGATCCGGAGGCAGCGGCTGGCCGTCCAATGTAGCGCGCACCGCCCGGAACACCTCGCGGTAGATGTTGCCGAATGCTTCCAGATAACCCTCGGGGTGCCCGGCGGGGATGCGGGTAACGGCGGCGGCGGCGGGGCCGGTGTAGCCGTTGCCACGACGCCAGATTTGGGTCGGCTGATCGGGAAATTTGAGCAGCAACTCGTTCGGGTGTTCTTGGTGCCATTCTAGGCCGCCCTTTTCGCCGTAGACGCGGATGTTAAGAGCGTTTTCCTCGCCGACCGAGATTTGCGAACTGTGAAGCACGCCCTTGGCGCCGCCTTCGTAGCGCACAAGGATATTGCCATCGTCGTCCAGGGCCCGGCCTTCGACGAAGGTCGTGAGATCGGCGCAGAGTTCGGCTATGCGCAGACCGGTGATGTAGCGGGCGAGGTTTTCGGCGTGCGTGCCGATATCACCGATGCAGCCGGCCGCGCCCGAGCGGGCGGGGTCGGTGCGCCAGCCGGCTTGTTTCTGCCCGGTGGCTTCGAGGCGGGTGGAGAGCCAGCCCTGCGGATACTCGACCACGACTTTGCGCAGGATGCCTAGGCGGCCTTCGCGCACAAAGGCACGGGCCTGTTTCACCATGGCGTTGCCGGTGTAGTTGTGAGTGAGGGCAAAGATCTTGCCGCTGCGGTGCACGATGTCGCGCAAGGTGCGGGCTTGGGCGAGGTCGAGGGTGACCGGCTTGTCGCAGACCACGTGAAACCCGGCTTCGAGAAACGTTTGGGCCGGGCCGAAGTGTTGGTGGTTGGGCGTGACGATTACGACAAAGTCGAGCCGGTCGGCGGCGGGGCGGGCAGCCTCGGCGCGGGCCATCTCGGAGTAGGTGCCGTAAACGCGGGCCGGATCGAGAAACAAGTCCGCGCCCGACGCGGCGGATTTTTCCGGGTCGGCGGAGAAGGCACCGGCGACGAGCTCGGCCTGTCCGTCCATTTGCGAGGCGATGCGGTGGACGGCGCCGATGAAGGCACCGCGACCGCCGCCGATCATGCCATAACGAAGTTTGCGATTTAGGGACATGGGGTGGGAATTACACAGAGGGCACGAGAGGATTCACAGAGAGCACGGAGGAGACATTGTGGGTTTGGCTCTGTGGCCTCCGTGTCACCTCTAGTGCCCTCTGTGTAACTGATTGGTTATTGGGTTTTCTTGTCGAAGGCGGCGTCGAAGGCAACGGCGCTAGGGGAGAAATCGAGGCGGCGCACAAAAGCGGCCGATTCGGTGGCGCCGTGCACGCGGTCCATGCGGATGTCTTCCCACTCGACCGAGAGCGGACCGTGGTAGCCGATGTCATTGAGCGCCACGATCACGTCTTCAAAGCGGATGTCGCCGCGTCCCACCGAGCGGAAATCCCACTGGCGGCGGGCGTCGCCGAAGGAGGTGTGGCCGCCGAACACTCCTACGGTGCCGTCACCGTGGCCCCACCACACGTCCTTCATGTGGGCGTGGAAAATGCGGTCGGGGAAGCTGCGGATAAACTTTACGTAATCGACTCCTTGATACCCGAGGTGGGACGGGTCGTAGTTGAAGCCAAAGCGTCGGTGATTGTTAACGGCGGCCAGGGCGCGCTGGGACGAGGCGATGTCGAAGGCGATTTCGGTGGGGTGAACCTCAAGGGCGAAGTTGACGTTTACCGCATCAAAGGCGTTGAGAATGGGCGTCCAGCGTTTCGCGAAGTCGGCGAACCCGGCTTCGTAGTAGGCCTGCGAGGTGGGAGGGAAGGCGTAAAGGGCGTGCCAGATTGAGGAGCCGGTGAAGCCGTTGACCACCGGAGCGTGCGGCACGGCGGGGGCGAGTGAGGAGGGACGGGCGTCGAAAAAAGCCCGGGCGGCCTGACCGGTGGCGATCATGGTGGCGGCGGCGCGGCGGCGCACGCCCTCGGGGTCGCCATCGCCCCAAACCGTGGGCGAGAGGATGGCCTGATGGCGGGCGTCGATGGGATCGCACACGGCTTGGCCGACCAGGTGGCTGGAGAGAGCCACGCAGGTGAGGCCGTGGTCGGCGAGCAACTCCCAGCGCTGGCGGGCGTAGGCGGGCGAGGCGGTGGCGGCTTCGACATCGAAGTGGTCGCCCCAGCAGGCGAGTTCGAGGCCGTAGTAGCCCATCTTTTTGGCGAGCGGAGCCAGTTCGGCCAAGGGGAGATCGGCCCATTGGCCGGTGAATAAGGTGACGGGACGTTTCATGGGGAGGAAATTCTAGTGTCGGTGGTGGCTTGTCAGGAGTGAGTGGAATTGGCGTCGAGTTGCACCGGACGGTAGCCGCCCTTGGCGCGGAAAAACAGGAACAGGCCGATATAGCCGACCAGCATCAGCGCGGGGAAAACCGCCATGTGGGCGAGGGCGTCGAACTGGCCGGCGAGTTGCGCGGCGGCCAATTTGGCCTGAGCGGCGGGTTCGGCAAGCGCGGCGGCCTTGTCAGCCTGAATCGCCTGGTAGCCGCCGAGCAGGTAGGTTTTTTCCACTAATACGGTTTGGGCGATCACCGGTGCCTCGACGAGCAGGTGGGCGCTGGCGGTTTTTTCCTGAATGGCGCCGATGTAGGGGAAGCCCAGCACGCCGACGGCGATCATGCCGACGCCGCCCATGGCGTTGAGGGTGAGGGCGCCGCCGCGAGGCGATTGTTCGGACGCGACGCCGAGCATGGTGGGCCAGAAGAAGGTTTTACCCACGGCATAGAGCGTGGCCGCGCCGAAGATGGCTATTAGCGGGGCCTCGGCGCAGTGCGAGAGCAAGGTGAGGCCGATAATCGCCAGAACGGAGCTGCCCATGAGCAAACCAATCGGCGAGAAGCGGTGAATGATAGCTCCGGCGCAAAAACGCAGGGCCATCATGATCGCCGAGGTATAAACCAGGACCCAGCCCGGATTGTGGCCGGAGGCGGCGAGCGGGTGCTCCATCAAACTGCTGATCCAGCCGTCGGTGCCGATTTCGGCGGTGGCGAGCGGCATCATCAGGAGAATAAGGAACGCGAGCAGGGCGTTGCCCAAACGCCGGGTGTAGGCCCCAAAACCGAGCACGACGGCAGCGGTCAGGCCGATGGTCACGCCCGTGCCCCAACCGAACACCTGACCCAGTTGCGCAAAGATCAGGCCGAAGGCGACCAGCGCACCAAACATGCCGAACTCGCCCAGCATCTCGCGATAGGAAACACCGGCTTGCTCGCGTTCGCTTTGGGGGAAGCTGGCACCGATTAGCAGGGCGAAGAAGGCGATCGAGGGCAACGCGATGATACCGAGGACCACACGCCAGTCGCCGTGGCTGGCGGTGGAGCTGAGTCCGATGGTAATGAGGCCGCCGAGCACCAGACCGGCGGGCCAGCCGGCGTGGAGTTTATTCAGCCACTTGGTCTTCTCGGTTTTGAACAGGGTGGCGACCAGCGGATTTACAAAGGCTTCCACCGTGCCGTTACCCAGACCGAGGATGATGCTGCCCCAATAAAGCAGGCTGTAACCGCGAGCTTGGGCGGCTTGCAGCGCGGCCCCTTCCACGCCTTGGATCGCGAGGTAGGCGAAAGACGCCATGCCCAGATAGGCCGCGTAGCAGGTGAAGGAGAAAATCATCGCGATACGGTAGCCGACCCGGTCGATGATCAGGCTGAACAGGATGATCGAGATGGCGAAGGGCCAGATGCCCGCGCCCTGAAGTTCGCCTAGCTGGACTTTATCCAAACCGAAATCGGTTTGGAAACGACCGAGCAACATCATGCGAGTGATGAAGCCAAACGAGGTTGCAATGAGGGCGATAAAACACCCCCAGAAGACGAGCTTGCTGGGACTGGATTTTACTGGGACGGAAGGTGTCATAGTTTGATAGGGAAAGGGAGGGTTTGAGCTAGCTCAGGGAATACGGGCGAGAAACAGGGTGAGTCCGGGGCGAACTTCGTAGGGCGTGAAGTCCACCGCTTGTTCGGCCAGCGCACCCAGGTAAGCGGGTTCGGCGATTATGAGCCCCGGTTGCAGCTTGGTCGGCGGCTCTGGCCAGTAACCGGCGGTGTAGCGCCGCAAAATCCAAGGCAAGGGCCAGTAGTCGCGGGCCACCACCTGCACCAGCAGAGGCCGCCCTTGCGCGGTGGCGGCACGGGCCGCCAGATCGGTTTCCAAACGGGCGAGATCTGCGCTGCCGGGTGAATAGGCCAGCGGGTTGGCCGGATCGACCGCGTGAAGCTGGCAGCGCTTAAAGGTCTCGGTAGCGAGCAGGCTGGTAACGACGAGGGCGGCGGCCACCGCCAGTGGGAGGGTCCGCCGCTCACCCAGGCGAGCGACGAGAGCCGCCGCGCCCAAACCGGCCAGCAGGACCAAGGGCAGGAGCGGTGCGAGAACCAGCCACGGGGTTTTATACGGGAGGATGGAAAAGAACAGGGCCGGCAGTGCGAAACCCAAGGCCAGCGCCCGGGCCAGCGGCAGGCGGCGGTGTATCCAGAAGCCGAAGCCGCCGAAGCCGAGTAACAGCCACGTACTCCACGGCCAGCCGACCGGCGACGGGGCCAGGAACCACTCGGCGTAAGTAAACCACGGATAGGCGTGCTCGGTGCCATGACTGCGGCTCACTTGCTGGCCGATGGCGCGGAACAGATCGAAAGCCCGCTCAGGGTGGCGGCCGAAGTCGCTGTAAAAAAACAGCACGACAGCGAGGCAAACCGCACCCGCCTGGCCGATGACGACCACCACCCGTCGCCACGGAGTACGAGCGGTCACGAGGATCGCGAGCCCCAGCAGGCCCATGAGCGGCGCACCGGTTTCTTTGGTGGCAAGAAGCAGGCCCGCGCACAGTCCGCCGAACAGGGCCGGGCGAACACCGCCGTGGGTGGCACAACGCCAGGCCGCGGCGAACCAGCCGAGCAGTAGCAGGATGACGAAGGACTCGTGGATAAACGTGCCGCTGTAGTAAACAAATGGCGCGGACAAACTGAGAAAGAACGCAGCACCCAGGGCGGGCGCTAAACCGAAAAGGGGCAGGAACCAGGCGCAGGCCGCGGCGGCGAGGGCGGCACCGGCTAGGGCCGGAAAAATCCGGAGCATCCAGATATTCCAGTCGGCGGCGTGAATCGGGCCGGTAACGCGCAGAACTGCGGCGGTGAGGTGGTAGAGCGTGGGACCGTGGTGGTCGTGTGGCAGGTAACGATAGCCCTTGCCGGTGAGCAGGCCGGCGAGCTGGTGCGCGTTACCCGCCTCGTCGGGATGCACGGGCCGAGACTCCAGGCCGGGCAAGCGGAGCAGCAGGGCCAGCATAAAAACCAGCAAGGGCGCCAGCCAGCGAGTGGTGCACCATGCGGGAGTCACGGAGTCGGCGTACCCCACACCTCGACCTCGATGTAGTGGTTGCCGGGGGTGGAGCTATTGCCATTGCTGTAAAGGCGCACGTAGCGGCCCTTGGTGCCCTTGGCATCGAGCAGACGGCCCTCATGGGTTTCGATGTAGGTGGAATCTTTTCCAGCCCCGGTTCCGGAGCGGTTTTTGTTGTCGTTGTTGTAGATTGTCGTGACGCCGGAAATGAAATCGGGGTCGTCGGAAACCTGCACGACCACACCCAGATAAACGCGCTGCTGGGAGTGGAAATGCCACAAGTAGACTGCGTTGATCTCAGCGGTTTTCCCGAGATCAATTTGCACCCACTGGGTGCCCTTGCCGAGTTCCACGAAGCTGCCTTCCGCAGCATCCTTGTCACCGTCGGTGACCATCTCCAACTCGCCCAAAAGGGGGGCGGGGTCGCTGCTGGTGACCGGCTTGTTCAACGCGATGTTTTTGGCGGTGGCCGGCACCATGAAGGCGGGCGGCTTGCCGCTGCGAGGGGGTTCGAGGTTGTCGACTTTGATGGGCACCGGGGTGCCGATGATCATGGGGCCGGGTAATGGGGTAACCAAGGGCACGAGCTCGTCGGCCCGGGCGTGACCGGTGATGGCAAGACCGAGAAGGATAAGTGAAAGGGTGCGTTTCATAATGGATTAAGTCGTGGTGCGTTAAACAACCGGCTCAGTGATGGTAAGCAGTTGGCGTTTTTCGATGGCCTCGATGGCCTTGAAAATCGGGTATTCGCTGCGCAGCGCTTCGTCGGCTGGGCAGTTGAGTTTGGCCTTGCCCCGGATGGCCTGGAAGAAGTTCTCCAAGTGATACTGGTGGATGGCCTTATTCAGGGTAATGGGCAGGGCGTAGGTGGTCAGCGGCGCGGTCTCACGGGCGTCCACCTTGGCATCGGCGGCGGGGCCGGCGGCGACCGGGGCGGCGTCCATGCGCAGGTAGTTTTTCCGCGCCCACTCTTCCCAGGAAGGGGCGGCGGCCTCGCGGTAGATTTTGGTCTGGGAGGGGTTTTCGGAGATACGCACCGTGCCGTCCACGCCCATGAATTGCTCCCAATAACCGCCGCCGGAACTGGTGGTGGTCTGGACCTGGTAAAATGCCCGGGCTACGCCGCCCTCGGGTTGGGGGAATTCGTAGATCACCATGGCGTTGTCGAACCACTCGTGGTTTGAATAGTAATCCGTACCGCCGCTGGCCATTACCGTGCTCGGCAGACGTCCAAAGAACCAACTGAAGATATCGATCTGGTGCGCACCGAGGTCGGAAAGCGGGCCGCCGCCGAATTTTTTAAACCAGCGCCAGTTTCTAAACGTGGCCATGTCCGGGTATCCGTAGTGGGCAAGGGTCTCGGCGGAGATGTCCGACTTTTTGGGCCAGCCCAAATCTTTGGTCGCGGCGCGATTCCACTGGGCCTGGGCGGCGGTGATGCGGCCGGGCAGCTTGGCTTCGTTGAGCAGGCGGTCGCGCACAAACATATACCGGGGGTTGCTGCGCCGCTGGTGGCCGATCTGGAGAAGGCGACCGGTCTCCTTCATGGTTTTCACCATGGAGCGGGCGCCTTCCTCGGTGTTGGACATCATTTTCTCACAGTAAACATGCAGGCCAGCCTTGAGGCAGGTGTTGGTGTGCGGAGCGTGGAAAACGTCGGGAGTGGCGATGATGACCGCGTCGAGGCCCTTTTCCTTGGCGAGCATTTCGTCTAGATCGGCGTAGCCATTCAGGTCGAGGCCGGCGGACTTGAAGTAGCGTAGTCCATAAGTGCGGGCGTATTCCCACATATCACAGAGAGCGACCAGTTTGATGTCACCGATTTTGAGCAGGCTCTCGGCGAGCACGCGGCCTTGGGCACCGTAACCCACGAGGGCGACGCGAAGTGGCTTGTCGGTCGCACCAGCGGTCTGGGCGAAGAGGCGGGGAGAACTGGCAAGGGACAGTGCTCCGGCGGAAAGCCCCAAAAAGCTCCGGCGGGTAAGGCCGGAAGTGGACTGGGGCTTGTGCGAAGGGAGGTGAGTGGGGGGCATGGGATTAGGCACGGGTTAGGGCAAAGCGGTTGTGGTCGACGAGAGTGAGGGCGAAGGCGACCAGGCCGATGTGGATGGCCAGCCAGGACACGCCGCCATCCTGGCCGATGAGCATGAGGCCGAAAGTGAGGGCGACATACATAATCGCCATGGCGAAAAGGGTGAGGCGGTTGGCGACACCCAGCAGCAGCATGAGGCCGGAGAGGATGAGTGCGGGGCCCAGCAGGGCGTAAAAGGGAGTGCAGAGAAATCCCGGCAGCAGTGGCTCGCCGGCGAACTTGGTCTGCAGGGTGTCGGGAAGGGCGTGGTAGTATTTTAAGCCATACACCTTCTGCTCCACGTCCATCATAGCTCCGCTCATATCAGGTTGGCCGGCGGCATCGAGCATCGGCTCCTGGACGGTGATCTTCGCGGAGTATTTTTCCAGTCCGGTTACGAGCGCACGGGAGCCCAGCCAGAGGCGGAGCGAGAGAAAGGCGAGTGAATGGCCGGAGAGACCGAAAACGGTGGCGGGAGTGGGAGTGCTCATGATGAAGATAAGAAAGTTAGGGAGGCTAGACCTTGTCGGGCTTGGCGGTGTCGGGGGCACTTGCGGGCGCGAACTCGTTTACAAACGACTTGGCTTCGTTGCCTCCGATTTCGCGAACTGCATCAAGAATGGCACCGGTTTCTTCAGCACGGCTGGCCAGCTTCCAGAGTTGTCGAAACTGTTTGATTTTGTTTGATCTGTTAAGGCTTTCGAGCGTCGGGATGGTTTCGATACAGCCGCGCACGGCCAGGATACGTTCGGAGGCGTCGGTGGAGCGTTCCGCAGTTTGCTGGAGCAGTTTGAGCGAGCCTTCGCTGCGGGCGGCGGAGAGGGCGCGAATCACTTCTTTGCGATCGGCGGAGACGGGGTTGGTGAGCAAGCTGGTGAGCAGGGTGTCGGCCTCGGTTCCGCCGGCGAGGGTAAGCGCACCGATAAAGGTGGCTCGCTCGGTGCCCGCCGGGTCGGCGATTACCTTGCCGAGCAGCTCGACAGCTTGGGCTTTATTAGGCTCCAGGATCACGGCCTTTTGAAGCGCCTTACGGAATCCGCGCTGGTCGGCGCTTTTTTTTGCCTTGGCCGACAGCTTGATGACGGTGTCGAGGGGACCTGGCTGTTCGAGGGTGCCGAGAGCTTGGAAGGCGACAGCGCGCAACTTGTCGTCAGTGGAGGCACAGAGTTCGATAACCAACGGGTAGACTTCAGGCGCCTGACGCTCAGCGAGCAGCGATATCAAGGCATGCCGCAGCTCTGGAGCCGCCTCAGGTTTTGATGCAACGGCAGCGAGCCGTGCGGATAAATCCTTGGCCTGAGCACCGGTCAGCGCGCTGTAAGTGGCGTTGTAGAGGGGGCCGGGTTTGCCGAGATTGGAGATGAGTGAAACCAAGGTGTCCGTTTCGTTGATACGGGAGATCCGCGCAATGCAGACGGCAGCCACATTCTCATCGGTTGAACCCAGGCTGAGCCGGATCAAGGGCAGTCCGGACGTATCAGACACAGCGGAGAGGGCGGCGATTTGGGTGTCGATGGAGAGTGTGGCCCAGATTGCAGCAAGTTCGGCTATGGATGCGGCGTTACGACTACGAGCCACTGCGGCGGCGGCGGCTTGGCGAACGCGTGGTTCGGGGTCGCCAACCCGTTTAATCAATCGGCTGATTTTCTCAGGGGGAAGGGATCTGGCCAGAAGCGTTACGGCTTCGACCCGGTCCGAGGGGGCGCTGGCTGAGTCGAGGATTTTCTCGGCCGTGGCCGCTACCGAGGGGGCGGCCTTGGCATCACGCCCCAGCCAGGCGTCGGCGGCGGCGAGAACAAAGGGCGTGGTGTCGGGGCCGGCTGGCAACTTGAGCAGGAAATCGACCGAGCCACCGGATCCAAACGAGGCGAGGGCGGAGCGAGCGGCGCGAGCGTCGGCGGCATTGGTGCCCGTTGCCAGGGTGGACAATCGCTTGAACGTTGCTGGCGTCCGGTAATGGCACAGCGCGGCGATGAACGGGGAAAGCGTGCCTGCGGCGAGCTTTTCGGTTATTTTTAGCAGAGCGGATTCGGCTTCCGGCAAGCGTAGTTGCGCCAACACTTCGGCGCTGCGCTCGGCCAAGCCGGGCTTATCCAGAACGGCGGTGGCGGCGATCGCGGGAACCGAAGCGGCGGTGCCGTTGAGGGTGAGGTTGGCCAAAGCTGCGAAAACGCTCGGCTGCGAGGCGGCAGGGTCCATCAGCACGGCGATCTGTTCAGCTTCGGTGATGATGGGCTTCCCAATAGGTTTACCTGCGGCATCATCGCTAGCTTTGGCGGCGGTCGACGACGCGGTCTTCGATTTGACCAAACGATCGCTCCAAACTTTTTGAATCGGCGTGGCATCGTCCGGGGCGAGGGCTGGAGTGATCACTCCGGCTTGGGCGGAAGGCGCGGTGTCCACCTTTAGATCACCAAGCGCGAAACGCATGCCATCCAGCAGGTGACGGAGGATAGGCTGGACATAAAAAATATCCTCGTTGTGACCGAGCGAGGTGTAGAACACCCGGCCCTTTCCCTCGGTTTTAATCCAACTGATGGCGAAGTCGTTGTCGGTGCGTTTGATTTTATCCGCAGGACGGGCGTTTTGCGGTTTGCTCATGTCGAGGCTGAGCAGCACACGCTGGCGCTCCCGGCTGTACGGCTCTTTGTGTTGGTAAATCTCTTCGCGCACCCAAAACCCGGTTCCGCCGAAAGGTAAATTGAGCACATGCTTGGGCTCGTCGAGTTTGACCGCAGATACCTCCTTGGCCGTCCACGGATGGCCGTGGAATACCCCGCCGATGAGTGCCTGGCCTTCAGGCCAAGTGGGAAAGTTGTCGGAGGCGGCATGTACCCCAATCACGCCCTTGCCACCGCGCACAAAATCCAACAACGCCTGCCGATGCACCGGATCGGTAAACTTAAGGCCGGTGCTGTTTAAGAAAACAACTGCGTCAAATCGCGCCAAGTTCTCCGAGGTGAACATCGCCATATCTTCGCTGGCGAAGGTGGTAAAGGCCTTGGTTTTTTCGCCGAGCCGCTGTAGCGTCAGGATGCCGACGGGAATGGACTTATGGACGAAGCCCTCGGTGCGGAAAAAAACCAGCACGCGCCGAGCCTGGGCGGGGGCGAACGTTTCTGGCGGCAAGCCGGCCTCAATCGAAGCGCTTTGTTCGGGCGTAACCGGCTCGAACACATGGCCGGGCTCGGCGCGCAGTCCAGTGGCGAGGGAAGTGCCGAAGCCTAACACGAGCAGGGAAACCAGGAGTCTTTGGTTGAAATACATGGGGATAGGGTGGACCAAGGGGAGTTAAGCGGAGGGGTTAATCAGTGATCGGAACGAGCCAGATGTTGCGGTAACGGAGAAGGTCTCCATGATCTTGAAGCCTAAGGGGTAGTGAATCGGGGTGGGCCGTATAGGGGGGGCGTTTTTTCCAGCCGGTGGGGCCGGTGAGTTGGACGTTGCTTTGCACACGCACGCCGTTCACGTCCACCGTCAGGCGAGCTGGGCTGATCAGTTTTCCTTGGGCATCAAATTTCGGGCGGTGAAACTCGATATCATAATACTGCCATTCCCCGGCGGGCCGGAGAGCATTGGCCAAGGGCGGAAACTGGCCATAGACCGCGCCCGCCATTCCGTCCGCATAAGTCGAGCCATCTAGGGAATCGAGAATTTGGACTTCGTAGAGTCCCATTAAAAACACTCCGCTGTTGCTGCGACTCTGACCGGTTTTTCCCGGTGCCAGGTTGGGCGGACTCCACCATTCAAGGTGGAGGCGGCAGGAGCCAAACCCGTCGCGAGTGGTCAGGCTGGGTTTACCCTTTGCGGTGGTGATTTCGAGATAGTCGGACGTGGACGTCCAGGTGGGGTTGGCCCAGGCCGCGAGACCGTTGCCGTTAAACAAGATAACGGCATCGGCGGGTGCTTGTGCGCGATCCAATAAAGCAGCAACGGGCAACGGCGCGACTAGGGGTGGACGGGGGCGGTCCGTGGCGTGCGGCGCAAAGCTGAGGTCGGCTATAGTCACTGGCGTCGAGTCGGTGGCGGCAGCCAAACCACTCAGCGGTAGTATGGCCGCGAGAACAAAGGCGGTAAGGGATGAGTCCATGAGATTCCCTGATTAACTCTGCAGGACGTAGGGAGCGCGGTAAGTCCGGGTTAGAAACCGCTGTGCGTCGGGCGCGCCGGTGATTTCGCCGGCGGTGGCATTCCAGGAAATGTTTTGACGCCCGCTGCGGATGGCTGCGTTGGCCAAATGCGCGACCGTGGTGACGCGGCTCACTTCGTCAATGGGTGCACGCGGGCGCGCCCCGGAACGGATACAGTCGACCATGTTTCCGTAGTGGTTGGCCTTGCCTTGACCATAAATGTATTGGTGCGACGGAATGACCATATACTTCAGGCGATCACTGGAATAATCGGTCCACCCGCGAGTTACGTGCACCCACCCGTCCGTTCCTTCAAACCGTACTCCGCCTGCAAAAGATGAGGAAACAGATATAACGGTTTCTTTAGGGTAAACGGCGTCGAAACTATAGGCTGTAGCGGTGGCGCGAAGCTCCGATGGTAGAGACGGAAATGTCGCCTTGGCGTTACGGATTTCACTGACCTCCAGACTCTCAAGCCCTAGCCCCAGCACGGCTATGTCATAGTGGTGGCAGATCCAATCAGTGAGTTGGCCACCGCCAAAATCATAGCACCAGCGCCAGTTAAAGTGCATTTTATCGTTTTTCTTAAGTTCAGCATAAGGGCGATAAGGAGCGGGGCCCAGCCAACGATTATAATCGAAATCCTCAGCGTCGGGAACAGGGCTAGAACCCAGGTTTTTATATTCACCGCCACTGGGCAGGCCTACTTTCACTTGGGTTATCTTCCCCAAATAGCCGTTTCTCACCAAACTTATGGCACGTCGAAATTCAGGCCCTGATCGCTGCATATTTCCCAACTGACAGACGACTCCGGAGCGTTCGACACTTGCCACCATCGCCCTGCACTCAGCGATGGTGTTAGCCACCGGCTTTTCGCAATAAATGTGTTTTCCGGCGCGGGCCGCATCTATGACCGGTAGCGCGTGCCAATGATCAGGTGTGGCCACAAGCACAGCATCGATATCGGGCCTCGCCAGTAACTCGCCGTAATCAACAAAAGTTTCACAACCTTTGTACTTATCCAAGCCTTCTTGTTTAGCGTAAAAATTCTCAAGGGACGATTTTGTATTTTCCCGATGCTTTCGATCAACATCACAAACCCAGAGAAACTGAACGTTGTTTAAACTCCTCAGACCATTCATCACGCCGTTGCCCTGTGAACCCGCGCCGATCAAACCGAAGTTGATACGGTTTGAAGGCGCGATTCCTCCGCCAAGTCCGAGGGTTGAGGCCTTTACAATTTGAGGAAATAGCGCTGCCGCTGGGGCTGCGGTGGCTAGTATTTTTACGAAAGCACGGCGATTCATCATGGGGGTAGTTTATCGTACTGGGAGTTAGTGGGGCGGAAAAAGATCGGGAGCTTTACTCTCGTCTTCGAGCGTCGCGGTAGCGACGCGGCGTTATCTCAAATTTTTGCTTAAAAAGGGCAGTCATATGGCTTTGGTCGCAAAAACCACAACCTACGGCTATATCACTTAACTTTTCCTCGGTGTTAATCAGAAGGTGCCGGGCTGCACGCAGGCGCACTGCGTTCAGATAACGAAGCGGTGAGGTCTTGAAAATCTGCGCGAAGTTTCGTTCGATTGTACTGGGTGATAATCCCGAAAGCTCGGTGAAATCGTCCATGGTAAGCGGTCTGCTGTAATGCTGACCGATATGCTCCAGGATTGAGAAGATACCGGGGGGGCAGTTGTTATCAGCGTTATCGTTAAGATAAGTGATACCTGCGACTCCGATCACTTTATCATCGGCGTCACGCAAAGCGACTTTAGTGACCGTGCGCCATTCAAACGTGCGATCAGGACGAGGGACAGGTTCGATTTGCTGAATCAGAGGTTCGCCAGTCGTCATCACTGCTTGGTCGTCGGCGACGAAACCAGCGGCGATCTCAGGCGGAAAGAAGTCTGCATCGGTTCGGCCCAAGATATCGTCTAGATTCCGGGCCCCCAGCATGGAAACGAAGCCTGCATCGGCCTGCACAAATCGACCGAGCTGATCTTTGGCGAAATAATTCACCCCCGGAATATGGGCCATCAAAAGTGCAATATGGCGGCTGCTGTCGATCCGCCGATTGAACGCCGAAACATCAAAATTCTGCAAGTCGTCGCAAGCAGGGGGTTCCGCAAGGTGCATATGACGAAATTTAAATAAAAAATATACCCTGTCAACTTTTTTATTAAAAAAACGTCTACGATCCCCCTAAACCCTGAGTTTTAAACATCAATTCCAACTACCTCTAAACGACATGCAGGCCGTAAAAGCAAATTAAATACAATTATTGTGAAATTGGTAAATCCATGAATCGATTTCTCATAAATTTATCACATAGAGTAACTAAAATCTAAATAAATATAACTAATCTGGTGAGAAAATTGACTTTTACGAAGTCTAGTTGAATTCCGAAATTAGCCATTCAGTTTCATTAAAATAGAAAAGAGCCTTTATCATTTTTCCTTAATTTTTGTTAAACCATCATCGCTCAAAAAACTCTTAACGCTTGATATGAATTAAAAATTCTTTAACCACTGTTAAATAATTAGTTAAAAAAAATGAAGGGTCCTCGATAACGAAAAAAGGTGAGCGCATCACCGGAGTAAAACTTTGTTAATTTTTAATTAAATCACTATCTATTATATATTAATGGAAGTATAAGAATCTAGAGTCTGGATTTTTAAGAATTACTTTGGTTTAAAAATTTTAACTATGGTGCTTTTCTAATAAAAGAAGCGGCCGAAATCCTGGAAAACACCTTACAGCCGGAACGGAGTTCCAAAGGAGTTAACTACTCATTAGCATACAAGACTTTAAATCAGAAAAGAATCTTATTAAACGGGCATGGTAACGTCAGTTGGGACAGCGTGCCAGCGGTTTAGTGTCGCCCCGGGCTGCCCGCCGCAGCATCGTGGGCCTGTGGGCGGCGTCACGCCGTTCTCAGGCTTGATCCCGGGGGTGCGCTGCCCGGCCCGCCACGCCTCGCGTCAGCAACGCCACTCGTTGGATCACCCATTACCAACCTCTTTCATATTTATAGACCATACTTCACGAGTGTCCGGTAAGTCGGTTAGCAGAAAACCATAAGTTATTCATTTGAAGTCAAAAATGTATTTTATTGGGTGTGACGCATTTTGGGTTCTGAAAATTTCGGGCGTTTCTGTAAA
>JAIXRU010000240.1 GCA_027485045.1 Opitutaceae bacterium
GCCGCCACCCCCGCCGCCTCGCTCGATCTGCTCGCCGTGCAGGGCAACGTGACTTTCTCCGGCACCCATACCGTCCAACTCATCTTGCCCAGCGGCGGCATCGCCAACGGCACCTACCCCCTGCTGCGTACCACCGGCGGCACCCTCACCAGCAACGTCGCCGGCCTGTCGCTCTCCGGCTTCGTCTCGCTCACCCAAGTGGCCTCCCTCCAGCTCAACGGCGCCGCCACCGAGCTCGCGCTGGTCGTCGCCACCAATCCTTACACGCCCCGCACCTTGGCTTGGACGGGCGACGGCGCGACCGACACCTGGGCGGCCGGCGGTTCGGCGACCTTCACCACCGGAGGCACCTCCGTGGCCTTCACCACCGGCGACACCGTGCAGTTCACCGATGCCGGTCTCACCCGTCCGAACATCACGCTCGTCGGGGCCCTTCAGCCCGCCGTGGTCCAGGTCAACGCCTCGACCGGCACCTACACGTTGACCGGCGGAGGCTCGCTGCTCGGCCCCGCCTCCCTGCAAAAGTCCGGCGGCGGCCGCCTCGTGCTCACCGGCGCACACAGCTTCACCGGCCCCACCACCGTCACCGACGGCACCCTCGAGCTGCGCACCACCGGCGCGCTCGGCGGTAGTGCCGTCTCCAACTCCGCCACCCTCGCCCTCGCCCCCGCCAACAGCACCACCCTCACCTTGGCCAATGTGATCAGCGGCACGGGCAGTCTCAAGGTCTCCGGCGGCACCAGCGTGCTCACCGCCTCCAACACCTTCAGCGGCGCGGTCGCCGTCGCCTCCGGCACCCTCCAGCTCGGCCATGCCTCCGCGCTCGGCGGCACCAGCGGCGGCACCTCCCTCGCCTCCGGCTCCACTCTCGATCTCGCCGGTCTAACCGTCGGGCCCGAACCGCTCACCCTCGCCGGAGGCACGCTGCGCAACTCCGGCCCCGCCGCCGCCACCTTCTCCGGCCCGGTCACGCTCACCGCCGCCTCCGCGCTCACCGCCTCGGCCCCGCTCACCCTTTCCGGGGCGCTCGGCGGCGGAGCCGCCCTGACCGGCAACGGTCCCGCCGCGCTCACGCTCTCGGGCAACTCCAGCCGCTCGGGCAGCCTCACCGTGACCGGCGGCAACCTCGTTGTGACCGGCAACGCCGGCCCCGGTCCCGTCACCGTGTCCGCCGGCGCCACCCTCGGCGGCTCCGGCACCTTGGGCGGCCCCGTCACCATCGAGGGCTCGCTGGCCCCGTCCGCCGCTCCGTCCGCACCCGCCACCCTGACCTTCAACGGCTCCCTCACCCTGGCCTCCACCGCCACCACCACGCTGCGCCTCGACCGCACCGCCGGAGTGCTCACTCAGGATCGCCTCAGCGTCGCCGGCACCCTGACCCAGGGCGGTGCGCTGGTCGTCATCCGCAGCGGCGCACCGATCCAGCCGGGCGATACGTTTACCCTGCTCGACGCCCCCACCCGCACCGGCCAGTTCGCCTCGATCCGCCTGCCCCTGCTCTCGGGCAATGTGGTCTGGGATCGCCCGCACTTCGCCGCCACCGGAGTGCTCCGCGCCGTGGCCTTCACCGGACGCGGCTCCCGCGAGCAGCGCGGCGACTGGCTCCTGCAACAGGTCAACGACTATCCCGACCGCATCGATGGCTTCACCGCCGCCGCCATCCTCTGCCAGCTCGGCGACCCCGCCCGCGCCCGCCCCTTTGCCCTCAACGCCTCGCGCAGCCTGCTCGCCGCCCACCGCGCCAACCAGGAACAAACCCACCTGTTCGAAACCTGGCCCGGCCTCGACCTCGTCCTCCGCCACGGCCAGTTCATCGACCAGGAGACCAAGGACAACCTGCGCGAGGTCGTGCTCACCTTCCGCGAATACAAGGACACCACCACGTCCAACCTGAAAATGCTCGGCCATGTCGTGCGTTTCCTCGGCAGCGAGCTCCACGGCGAAGCCGCCTTCGACGCCGCCCGCGAGGCCGACGGCGTCACCCCCGTGACCAACGACTGGCGCAGCAACGACCCAAACGCCCGCACCGCCCTGCTCACCTACATCGACACCATCGCCCGCAACGGCGTCGGCGAGGTCGCCTCCCGCCCCTACGCGTGGAAAAACATCCTCCCCCTCCTCAGCGTCGGCCAGCTCGCCCAGGACGCCACCGTGCGCACCCGCGCCCGCCTCACCTACGAGGCCGTCCTCGCCCAACACGCCCCGTTCTGGCTGCGCGGCCACCTCGCCATGCCTACGACCCGCAGCTACCCCGATGTGCTCAACCAGGACCCGCAGACCGGCGAGTCCATGGGCCTGTTCTGGTATCACTTTGGCGGGGAGATTTTCCCCTTCAATGATTCCGCCGCACGGGTGGCCATGATGAATCCCGACGTCTCCCCGATTCTCGAACAAGCCGCCGCCGACCGCGCCGCCCCGCACCTCGTCCGCGGCACCAACAATGGCCTGCGTTACCAGGCCTGGATGACGGCCGATTACGCCGTCTTCGGCGACGCCTGGCACGGCATGAACAACGGCCAGATCTACCCCAATGGTATCGTCTGGACCGATACTTCGTCCAGCCGCTACCAGAACCTCTGGGTCACCAATCCCATCCAGGACGACACCGATCTCTACGTCTCCGCCACCCACGGCAAACAGGGCCGCCAATTCCGCGAACTGCTCAGCCCCGACGCCTTGTTCTACCTCTTCGATCTAGTCCCCCCCGGCACCCAGACCACCCCCACGCCCTACGCCCTCGGCTACGTGCCCGGCGGCTACCGCGCCATGGTCAACGACGCCGCCACCCTCGGCCACATCTTCCTCCACTACGGCACCGTACTCATCGCCATCCGTTCGGAGATTCCCTTCGGCTGGAATCCCTCCGGCGGCATCGCCTTCCCCTCCGCCAATCCCAAGGCCGGCGATTCCGAATTCATCATCGACGGCGACACCTCCACCGCCCGCCCTCCCCTCACACTCGCCAGCCCGATGACGGACAACTTCCGCCTCACCGTCGCCATCGAAACCGCCTCGCCCGGCGAATTCCCCGGCGCCACCCCCGCCGAACAGCTCGCCGCCTTTCGCACCGCCATCCTCGCCCTGCCCGGCCCCACCCGCACCGCCGACACCCTGCCCACCGCCACCTACACCACCCGCCGAGGCGCCAAGCTCACGATGAGCATGAGAAGTGACCCGCTCTACTTCGATGCCTACATCCGCCCCGAACCCCTGATCAACGACGTGGCCGTCGATTTCGACCTCTGGCCCATGGTCGAGAGCCCCTACGTTTACCAAGCCTGGGGCAGCGACGAGCGCCTCATCCTGCGCGCTCCCGACCGGCGCGAAGTCTTCGATCTGACCAACTGGACCCGCACCGTCACCACCGGCTCGATCGACGTCACCCCGCCCGTTTTTTCCAACCTGCCCGGCAACCTCACCC
>JAIXRU010000314.1 GCA_027485045.1 Opitutaceae bacterium
CGATAATCGCCTGGCCCGGGCCAAAAGCCACGTCGGGTTAAGCATAAACGCACCCGCACATGCCCGCCGCACCAGCCTCCGCCAACCGCTCAGAACGCACCATCCTGCTCACCTTGGCGGCGGTGCAGTTCACTCATATTCTCGATTACATGATCATGATGCCTCTCGGTGCGGGGCTCATGCGCGAATTTTCACTCTCACCGGCACAGTTCAGCCACCTCGTCGCCGCCTACGGGGGAGCGGCTGCCGTGGCGGGTTTGATCGGTGGGTTTTTCCTGGATCGGGTTGATCGCAAACGCGCCCTTCTCTGGCTCTATTCCGGCTTCTGCCTGGCCACCCTTGCCTGTGCCCTGGCCCCGTCTCATCATGCCCTGCTTGTCGCACGTCTCATGGCCGGAGCGTTCGGCGGACTGGCCGGTGCGGTGGTCGTCGCGATAGTCGGCGATGTTGTCCCGCCCGAGCGGCGCGGCCGCGGCTTCGCTCTGGTTATGTCTGCCTTCCCGCTTGCCTCGATCGCGGGCGTCCCCCTCGGCATTACTCTGGCCAACCGCTTCCAATGGCATGCCCCGTTTTTCCTGCTCGCAGCGCTCGCCGGTCCTATCTTGGTGGCCATCACGCGCAACCTTCCATCCAACCCTCCGCACATACCCACCGGACCCACCCCGCACCCCTTTAGCGCAATGCGCGACCTGCTCGCAGAACGCATCCACTGGCGCGGCTTCGCCGTCACCGCCTCCCTAATCTTCAGTGGCGGCTGCGTCATCCCGTTCATGGCCCCGAGTATGATCGTTAACGTGGGCCTGGCCGAAAACCAACTCCCCCTCGTCTATTTTTTCGGTGGACTGGCAACGTTCGCCACCACCCGCTGGATCGGCCACCTCACCGACCGGCATGATAAACTCCATGTGCTCGCCGCCATCACCGTGCCCGCCATCGCCGGTGTGCTTGTGCTTACCCGGCTTGGCCCCGCGCCCCTGCCCCTTGTTCTGGTCGTGACCACCGTGTTCTTTGTTGGCATGTCCGGTCGCTTCGGCCCGGCCACCGCGCTGGTTGCCAACTCCGTCTCTCCACGTTTTCGAGGCGGCTTCATGAGCCTCAACTCCGCCATCCAACAGGGCTTCAGCGCCCTGGCCAATCTCGCGGGCGGCGCATTGATTTGGAGTGATACCACGGGCCGCCTCCAAGGCTACGAACGGGTAGGCCTGCTCGCCACCGCCGCCTTTCTGCTCACACTCGCGCTGGCCCACCGCCTGCGTACCGCCGCGCCTCATGCCGCGATGAACGCTCCCATACCGGTAGCCGCTATCACCGGCGACTAAACCTTTCCATTTACTGCCCCGCCTGCACCTGACACTTTTCCCACCATGATCGAAACCATCAAAAAAACCCTGCTCGCCGGCATCGGCGCTGCCGTCATCACCAAAGAAAAAGTTCAAGACTCGCTCGATGAGTACGTGCGCCAAGGCAAGATCAAGGCCGAAGACGCACGCATCATCGCCGAAAAAATCGCCGAGCGCGGCCGCCGTGAATTCGAAGAGCTCAGCCAGCAAACCTCGGCCAAAGCCGCTGAGTTATTCAATAAAAACGACACCGCCGTCACCGCCCGCCTCTCCGCGCTCGAAGCACGGGTCGCCGCTCTCGAAGCCGCCGCCGCCTCGCCCTCTCCCGCGCCGACCCGGAACCAAGAGCCCTGATCTCCGCTCCCGGCTCCTGGCTCCCCGCTCCCAGCTAATCGCGTGACTCCGTTCAACCTGCTCTCTCACGCCGTCCGCGCGAAGGAGATCATCGCCGTCGCCGCCCGCTGCGGTTTCACCGAGCTGCTCGACCAGCTCGAACTCCCGTCCGGCTTCTGGCAGCGCTTCATCCCGCGCCCTTCCAAACGCCTGCCCGCCTACGTCCGCATCCGCACCGCCTTGGAAGACCTCGGGCCCGCCTTCATCAAGGCCGGCCAGCTCCTCAGTATGCGGCCCGATGCCCTGCCGCCCGCCCTCATTTTCGAACTAAGAAAACTACGCAACAACGTAGCCACCCTGCCCTTCGAAGAAATGCGTCCCGTGCTCGAGGACGCCCTCGGTCGTCCGCTGGCAGAGGTGTTCTCCGCCTTCGACGAAAACCCCGCCGCCTCCGCCTCGCTCGCCCAAGTTTACTTCGCCACCCTGCATGACGGACGCGAGGTCGCGGTTAAAATCCAGCGCCCCGGACTGCGCAAACTCGTCGAGACCGACCTCGCCCTGCTCGGCTTCTTCGTCAACCAGCTCCATGAACGCATCGAAACCCTCCGCGCCTACGATCTTCCTGCCGTCGTAGCCGAAGTGAGTGCAGGTGTGCTGCGCGAGCTGGATTTCACCTACGAGGCGCGCAACCAGCGCTTCTTCACCGCCACCAATCCCAACCCCGGACATGTCTTCGCGCCGGAAATCTACGACGAGTTCTCCAGCGAATGCGTTCTCGTCATGCAGCGCATCGTTGGCCGCCCGGTTGACTCCAGCGGCCTCGCGCCCGAGGCCGCCAAAGCGCTGGCCCGCGCCGGCGCGGCCTCGCTTTTTCACCAAGTACTCATAGCGGGGTTTTTCCACGCCGACCCCCACGCCGGCAATGTCCTTGTCACCGCCGACGGCCGCCTCTGCTTCCTCGACTGGGGCCTGGCCGGCCACCTCACCCGACGCCTGCGCCACGCCTTGGCCGATCTCTTCCTCGCCGCCGTCGATCAAGACGCCGAGCGCATCGTCCAGATCGCCGCTGAACTCGGCAGCCCCGCCGGACGCGCCGACCTGCGAGCCATGGAACGCGACGTCACCCTCGCCTTGCGCGAAGATTTTAACCGGGCCATCGGTCAGGTGAATCTAGGACGCGCCATGCTAAAGCTGCTGTTCATTTTTGGACGTAACGGTATTTCCATTACCAGTGATTACTCCCTGATGGCCAAGGCCGTGCTCTCCATCGAAGAAGTGGCCCGTTCCCTCGACCCCGAGTTCGACCTCAAGCGCTCGGCCCGCCCCGTGCTGGTGCAGCTCCAAAAGGACCGTGTCGGCCCCCGCTCCATCCTGCGCGACACCCGCGCCATGCTGCGCAGCACGCTCGCGTCGCTGCGTGATTTGCCCGCCGAGCTGCACCGCATCATCCGTCGCATCGAACACGACGAGCTCACCATTAAATTCCAGCACCAAGGACTCGAAGAGCTCGACGATGCGCTCAAGACCTCTGCAAACCGCATCGCGCTAGGTTTTATCAGCGGCTGCCTGTTGATTGGGAGTTCGCTCATCGTGGCGGCCAAGGGCGGCGTGCTCAACCTGCTCAGCGGGAGCGGGTATGTTATTGCCGCCGCCATCGCGGCCTACGTCGTTTACGGCATCTTCCGCGAGGGCAGCTAGCCCCGCCTACCGTCCTCGCCCCCCGCTACGTCTGCTTCCCGCAGTCGCGCCAAAGCCCAAGTTATCCGCTCTGCCGCGCCCCGGCAAAGTGTAACCAAATTGGTTACACTTTGCCGGACTCACCCGCGCCGCTCGACAACACCGATTGGTGCGACCAACTTCGGTGCCATCGAATGTCCTCTGTCGTTTCAAAGTCCGTCGCTCCCCAGCCCACCAGCCCTGCCTCCGCGCCCGCGCCGTCGCCAGCAGCTTACTCCCGCCCGGAGTTGCTCGCGCCCGCCGGCGACTGGGACTGCGCCCGCGCAGCGGTTGAAAACGGCGCCGACGCCATCTTCTTCGGCTTGGAACGCTTCAACGCCCGCATGCGCGCCCACAACTTCACTGTGGCCGACTTGCCCGAGCTCATGGCCTTCCTGCATCGCCGTGGCGTGCGCGGCTACGTTACCTTCAACACCCTCGTCTTCACCGACGAGCTCGCCGATGCCGAAGATTATCTGCGCAGCATCATCGCCGCCGGCGTTGACGCCGCCATTGTCCAGGATGTGGGCATCTGCCGGCTCATCCGCCGACTGTCGCCCGATTTCCCCATCCACGGCTCCACCCAGATGACCGTGACTAACGATGCCGGCGTAGCCTTCGCCCGCGAACTCGGCGCCGAGCTCGTCGTTCTGGCTCGGGAAAACTCCCTCAAGGAAATCGCCCACATCCAGGAGTCCCAACGCGCCACGCTTTTACCAGGCCAATCCCCGCTGCCCTTGGAGGTTTTTGTCCACGGCGCGCTCTGCGTCGCCTACTCCGGCCAGTGCCTCACGAGCGAGTCTCTCGGTGGCCGCTCCGCCAATCGCGGCGAATGCGCCCAGGCCTGCCGTCTGCCCTACGAACTCGTATCCGACGGCGAGACGGTCGATCTCGGCGACCGCAAGTACCTGCTCAGCCCGCAGGATCTCTCGGGGCTCGATGTGTTGCCCGAACTCGTGCGCTCGGGCGTGGCTTCGCTAAAAATCGAGGGTCGCCTCAAGTCCGCCGAATACGTCGCCAGCATCACCCGCACCTACCGTCAGGCGCTCGACCGTGTAATGGCCGAGCTCGCCGGGTCCGAAGCCCCGCCTCCCTTTGAAAAAGGCGCGGCGAAATACGAACTCAACATGGCCTTCTCGCGCGGTCTCTACCCCGGCTGGTTCAACGGCGTGCAAAACCAGGAGCTCGCCCACGGTCGCTTCGGCACCAAGCGCGGCGTCTTCCTCGGCCAGGTCAGCCGCGTCGGTGCCGACCATGTAGCCCTCAAGCTCGACGCCCCGGCCAAACCCGGCGACGGCCTCGTTTTCGACGCTAGCAATCCCGCCAACCGCGAAGAGGGCGGCCGCATTTATCAGATATCCGCGCCCGATCCGCGCTCTGGCGAAGTCACGCTGCGTTTCGGCCACGGCGACCTCGATTTTAAAAAAATCCGCCCCGGCCACCGCGTCTGGAAAACCAACGACCCTGCGCTCGACCGCGAGCTTCGCGCCACCTTCGCCGGCGACAAGATCCGCCACACCCGCCCTATCCGTGCCGAAGCCCACGGCCACGCTGGCAAGCCACTCACCCTCATCCTCGACGACGGCGAGGGCCACGTCGTGCGCGAAACCTCGACCCTTCCGCTCGAAACCGCCCCCGCCGACCAACGACCGCTCACCACCGAGCGCCTTCACGATCAACTCGGCCGGCTTGGCGGCACCCCCTTCCACCTAGGTGAACTCAGCAATCACCTCGAAGGCGCGGTCATGCTCCCCACCAGTGAGCTCAACCGCCTCCGCCGCGACGCCGCCGCCAAACTCGACGCCCTCCGCGCCGCCCCCCAGCGCTGGCAGCTCGCCGCCCCGACACCCGGCACCTCTAACGTAGGGTCAAACACCAGTTCAACTTCGTCCCCCGCTCCGTCTCCCACTCTCTCCGCCGCTGCATTGCCTGCGCCCAGGCTCATTCTTTACGTCCGAGACTTCGCCCAGCTTGATGCCGTGTTGGGCTCCGACCTCACCTTCGCCGACCTCTACTGCGAACTGGAAAACCCCAAACACTACCGCGACGCCGTCCAACGCTTCCGCGCCTGGCAGGCCACCGCCGCCTTGGTCGATGGACATTGGTCATTAGCCCTTCCGCCGCCTTCCGCGCCGGCCATCTGGCTGGCCCCGCCGCGCATCTACAAACCGACCGAGGAATGGATTCTTAAACAAGTCCTCGCCGCCGAACCCGACGGCATCCTCGCCCGTAACCACGAGCACCTGCGCTTCTTCCCCACCGCCGCTCCGCAACTGCGTCTACGCGGAGATTTTTCCCTCAACGTAGCCAATCCTCTCACCGCCGAATACTACCTGACCAAGTATCAACTGGAGCGCGTAACCGCCAGCTACGACTTGAACCTGGCCCAGCTCGAATCGCTCTTGAAGGCCGCGCCCGCCGTCTGGTTCGACCTTACGCTCCACCAGCACATGCCTATGTTTCACATGGAGCACTGCGTCTTCTGCGCCTTCCTCTCGAAGGGCAAAGACTATCACGACTGCGGCCGCCCTTGCGAAAAACATAAAGTCGCCCTGCGTGACCGCGTTGGCGCCCTGCTTCCGCTCAAGGCCGACGCCGGCTGCCGCAATACGGTTTTTAATCCCCGCGCCCAGACCGGAGCCGAGTTTGCCGACCGACTGCTCGCGCTCGGCGCACGAGAATTCCGCGTCGAGTTCGTGGACGAGTCACCGCTGGAGGTGCTGAGCACGGTGCGCGCCTACGAAAAACTCCTGCGCGGCGAACTCTCGGGTGCCGAGCTGTGGCGCGAGTTAAAGTTACTCAACCAGATCGGCGTCACTCGCGGACAGCTCGAAACCACACCCCAAGTGATTTTTAAAAAACGCTAGTGATTGATTTCGGGTATAAGCGATGGAATGACGGATTGATTTTCGCTGCGGCCAAGGCGACGGCAAGGAAGGTGTATCAGGGGCACATACGATAAACCTACCGGGCAGGATACTAAACCCTGTACGCGAGCCGCAGGCACTCCCCGGACCAAACGTAAGACAATATACAATCAGGCTAATACTAATTCGTGTTCAAATTGAGCTGAATTGAACAACCCTACATCCGACGTTTTGTGTAGCGATGGATGGCTCCGGCCACTTTCGGCTACAGCCTTAATTTGATCGCGAATTGGAATAATACCAATCACACTTCATAATGGGACTTTAGCATGGCCAGATGTAGCCCCGACCGATGGTAGGGGTCCCTGGGAAACGCCCAACCTCCGGTCGGGCCTACACCATACGACAGTCTTATCTCATGCCGTATCTGGTATAAACGTAAGCGTCCGGCCGGAGACCTACTAGGCGTGGCATGGTCATAGTGATAAAGTGTCCGGCATGGAAACGCCGGTCATCACAACGGAACTGATCAAAGATTACCGTAAGCACGACACTC